>JAPHUN010000121.1 GCA_026193435.1 Chlorobium sp. | reverse complement strand
TTGATGACTACCGTTTCACCATGCAGTTGAAAAACACGAAGGGTTTGGTCAAGATCCTGGAAGAGGGGATCCTGTATTCCTTCCGGAGTAAGGTTGACGGTATACGGCCGGCCGTCAGGATCGAAAAGCCCTGTTTCTTTTGCCGGGAAAGCGATCACGTTACCTCCGGCAGCTTTTGCCAGTGTCTGCATCCCGAGACAGATGCCGAGGTAGGGAATGTTTTCCTGTAGTATGATCCTGATATTCGCCAGTTCCCCGAGCATTATGGGGTTTCTGTCGCTGGCGCTCTGGGGGCCGCCTAAAGTGATTACAGCCGAATACTCGCGAGGGTCCGGATATTGCCCTCCTCTGGATAGGTCAATAATCACCGACGGGACGGAGTGCTTCTCAAGGAGAGATGAAAGCAGGCCCGGACCTTCATGCGTTATGTGCTGGATGATGAGGATTGGCTGAGGCATAGGATCGGGAACGTTATTTCTGCAACCAGGTCGAGAGAACTCTGGCAAGGTCTTCTCTTCCAACAGGTTTTCCGAGATGATCGTTCATGCCGCTTTTTTTTGTCAGTGCAATATTCTCATCATCGGTGTTGCCGGTGAGGGCGATGATCGGAATTTCCTTGTATTTTTTGAACGTAGTGAAGCATTTTCCCTCCCTGATCATCTTCGTCGTATCGACACCGTTTAATACCGGCATCTCCATATCCATAAACACGATGTCATACTCTTTTTCCTCGAGTGATCTGATCGCCTCTTCGCCATTTTGGGCCTCGCCTGTAATGGCTCCCATACGCTCAAGTATGATGCTCATGAATTTTCGGCTTGTTTGATTATCGTCAACCACCAGCACGTGTTTATTCCTGAGAAACAGACTGGCAGAGTAATTGACCGGCTTCTTTTCGGTAAAAAAATAATCCTCGAAAAAAGAAAGTAGATGTTCCCTTGTCAGGGGTAGTTCAATGTATCTGTTCATCCCTGCGCTCAATGCGCTCTCTTTGTGTTCCGGGTCATGATGAGAAGATATGCCGACAATAGGGGTCTCTTTATGCGTATCTCCGGCTTTCGACATGGAGCGTGATCCTTCACGTATGCGTCGAGCCACTTCGTCTGCTTTCACTATGGGTATTTCCAGACTTAGCAGTATCAGATCGAATTTTTTTCGTGAAAATAACGATAATGCCTGAGCGCCGTTTTCAGTTTGCTCAACGCGACAGGGCCACTCTTTGAAATACTTTTCTGCAAGAACCCGGTTTGCAGGGTTATTATCCGCAAGCAGAATATTTTTGGTGCGAAGCACCTCTTTTTTCAGAAGCTCACTTTCTTTTGAGGTATAGTGTGGGAGGTAAATGGTGAATTCCGTCCACTCATGTTCTTTGGAATCGCATGTTATTGTGCCGCCCAATGCTGTGATGACACGCTTGCAAAACGCAAGACCAAGTCCGACGCCTCCTTTTTTGCCTGACGTAAAGAAACTGTCGAATATTTTATCTCTTTTCGATGCGGGGATGCCGGGGCCGGTGTCAAAAATCCTGATAGCGTTGAGAACGGATCCGTTTTCAGTAGATACCTCAAGCTTGAAGCCGGGTTTGTCCTTATAGTACAGCGCATTTTTTATCAGGTTGAACAGTACGTAAATCAGCAGATCCTTGTCTCCGAAAAAGTCAAAATCATTTTTTGTAAGATTTTTTACGAGTTGACGGTCTTCCGGCGTGCTATAGCTGAAACTGCTGATTGCTGTTTGAATGCTGTTTTTTACCGAAGTTCTTCTGAACGTTCCGGGGTCAACTGATTTTCCCTGCATCCCTGCTAGGATCGAATCGATGATTTTGTTGGCACGAAGAACGGTATCCGAGCTCTCTTCCACAACATTATGCAGGCTTATCAGGCCTGATCTGCTGAGCGTATAGTCGGACGCTTTTGACGCATTGCCTGGTTTCTCGGGAAGTATGGACTGTACGGAGCCCATTGCATTGATGATCGAGTTGAGAGGGTTTCTCATTTCATGAGCTACACTACCGCTCAGGCTCTGGAGCAGTGATATTTTCGTCTGGCTTGCCATTTGTCTTTTATGGTTGCAGATTATGCCCCCGACAAGTGCAAACAGAAAGACAGGAATATATTCTAACTGGAAGTAGGTGTATTTGACACTGCCGTCTGTAAAGAGTACGGCAAGATAAGCAAACAGAAGACCACCGAATGTCATAAGCGTAATCAATTTCCAGTCATATATAAGTATGATCAGAAGAAACATCCCTGCCATTACTGACATTGACCAGACGACAGACCATTCATTTTTCAGCATCATATAGCTGAAAAAGACTGGCATCATGATAAATGACGTGAAAAGAAAATAGTATGGGAAAATTTGTTTGGCTTTCTCTGGCAGATAGTTGTAAAGTAACCAGGGAATGCCCAAAAACGCTATACATAGGCGGAGACCGATGCTTTCATAAGGTTGGGGAAAGATGTACTCCCACATGAAATAGTACAACGGGAAGCCTACAACGCACAAGAGTCCGATAATCGTGATGTTTGGTTTTGCATGTTCAAGAATTTCTATTGCTTTATTCTTAAGCATAGTGTTCTTGTTATCTTTGTCAGACACGATCTATCGCATAAATGAAATTCTTGGATGAGTTACACTTCATGCTTTGACCAGCTGGGGATGCATGGAGAATGTTAACATGAAAGTTACGAAAAAAAAGAGATTTGTTGGCAGTGTTCAAGTGTTGAGCACTGTTCGGTGTGGCAGGTTTCCTTAAAGGGACTGGTTGGGTGCTGGGGGTATCACAATACCGTAAAACAAAGGGTTTAAGCTGATCTTGTAGAATAATGTATATTTATAAAAACTAATACAATAGGGGGCCACCCCCAGACAGAAAAAACAGAGTAAACCTTTGGCGTCATGAAGAGGAAAAAAAAAACACCGCTTTTTTCAGATGTTTGTTTTTTGAGTTTCCCGGACTTTCTTGAAAAAAAACTGCAGGAATGTGAGACGCAATCTTTCAGGTCAAGGAAAAACGGAAAACATCTTGTTCTTGGTAAACAACCGGGCCCACGGGCGTTGATTCTGCAAAGTAGAGTAGACACAGGCAAGTGGGAATCGTTGTCCGGTAGCGATCCGTTGCCGGAAAAGTATCTCTGTTCGAGCTGGGTATGGGTTCTTGAGGAGATGGATGAAAAGACCACGCGGGTGATCGTTCGAGTGCGGAGTGATACCAATCCAGG
>JAPHUN010000060.1 GCA_026193435.1 Chlorobium sp. | reverse complement strand
GTTTTTTGAACAAGTAACCTCCAAGATCAGCTTCTACTTGTCCTGCCACAATTTCTTCTGCGGCCTTCAGCAGGAGCGCATCAGAGATTTTTTCCCGGCGTGCCCAGCGATGGAACCACTTGTTTTTAAAGACCCTCATATTAAAACATATCACTTGGTGATATAGTTCGCAACTTTTTTCTGAT
Organism: Chlorobium sp.; assembly: GCA_026193435.1. Taxonomy (GTDB): domain Bacteria; phylum Bacteroidota; class Chlorobiia; order Chlorobiales; family Chlorobiaceae; genus Prosthecochloris. The sequence goes on along the minus strand of JAPHUN010000060.1, from coordinate 2,557 downwards.
CATCTGAAAAATCCGTTTTTGCCTGTGAACTTCATGGAGTCTTAAAAAACCTATTTTCAACGGATTTGTGAACTGATGAAAAAGAGAGGCATTTATAAGACAGTTTTCAGCGAAAAACAGGGCCTTTGCGGGCCCCTGCTCATATATCTCAAAAAACGATCGTTTTTCGAGACTGAATTTACAGAAACTCTGTTCGCAAAAAACCAGATTGCGAAGATCATAAATCCGTTTACTGCCAAACCGGATAAAAAAAGAGGCCAAAAGCCTCTCCTCAAATGTGACAGTCAGAATCACCCTGCTTCGTCACAATATCTCTTTCCCCTACCGCCCAACTCCTGACCTCAAACCACGCTGATTCACGAAAAGCACTTTGCCCTAACAATATCTCTCAATCCCCTTTACACAATCGGGTCTTCCTACACATAGTGGATCTGTCATTGCCCTCCAGCAATCCTTAATCAGGCAAGAGATTCGATAAGGACATCTTCAGATCAGCGGATGCGCACACTCTTGCCTTCCGGCTCATCATGCTTTTGTACCAAGGAATGATTCGGAAGCAATGCTTGCGTTAAAATGTATCGATGAGACAGGATGCCAGAATACAATCGTCAGCAATGCTGTCAAATCAGGGCGAATAAGGTTCTTATACGTATGATTATTGCCGAAAGAATCAGAAAAATGACAGACGACAAGCACAAGAGCAAAAGTTGCTGAGGCGTTCCAGCCGGAAGCAGACGTGATGATGGCAATTGAGCCGCTTTTTCGAAAAAAAACAACCCTTCTATCGCCGATTATCCTGCAACAGATCCTATAAACCAGGGGCCATGATGAGCAGAATTTCTTCAGGGGTATTTCCTGGAGAGTATGCAAGAAACACACCGATACCGCAACCGGCATAACGCATTAACTCGAGTACTTTAATCATGGATTTTGGCGTTTGGCTCTTATGTCTGCTGAAGGAGCGCCACGAGATATCCTTCCGGATTTGCCAGCAGCTTGTTAAGGCATATTTCACAGGTAAATTCTCTGTTGTTCATCGTCAGGCACTGCCAAGAAAACCATTGCGGCCGACCTGTCGCGGCTGCCCTGACGGAGGCATCATATCGCTCACTGCTGTCAGAACCGTCCGGCTGTCGGGCAGGGGCATAATCAAGGAGGCTCTTTCCTGTTATCCTGTTCCTGTCGGGACACTCGAAACGAGTCAGTGCACGGGAATTGCAATCAATGATCGTTCTCCCTTTCAGGAGCAGAATTGCGTCACCGCTGTTGGAAAAAAGAAAACGAAACAGCTCATTGGCGGCACGAAGCTCCGCCTGGACTGTTTTCTTTTCCGTTATTTCGATATGCACACCACAAAAATAGAGCGGATCACGGTTGCCGTCATATTCCATGATCCTTCCGCTTGACTTTATCCAGACCCACTGGCCATTTCGGTGTTTCAGGCGAAATTCCACTTCGTAAACCTTTGAATTGCCGTCAAGATGCTTTTTGACGGCTGACATGACCGTCTCCAGATCGTCAGAATGAATCATATCCTGCCACGCCTGCATGGTCATTTCAGGTTCAGCGTCTTCATATCCAAGCATGTCGTACCAGAAACGGTTCACGGTAACACTACCTGTCTGTAGATTCCATTCCCAGGTTCCTGCTTTCAAAACAGTTATAACATTCTCTAACGTCTGAATTGATGAATTGATAAGAGGCGGCTTTTTCATCGTTTCCTGATTTATATGTTTTTTTTCGATCGGATATCGAAGACAGTACAATTTCAAGGAGCCTGTAACGATGCAAGATAGGCAGATCCGACAGAATATCGTTATGACCAACTGTTGGTATTTTCTAAAATAGTATAGACTGTCAGCTAAGTCGAGGGAGACTGTTCATCGACCATCAGCAAAAAAAACACCGGTGCTACGCAGCGTTTCAAGCAGTTTGCTAACAAAAAAAAAGCATGGCCACCGGAAAATGACCATGCTTTGCAAAACAGAATAACGCTTTAATTTAAAAGGAGTTATTTCTTCTCAGGCACTTCTTTCTCGTCTTCAACAGCGTAGTTGATCAGGTAATCGTAAAGCCTGATGAGACGTGAAGACTGTTCGTTCTGATCGATCCAGTGGCCGATCATACCGATGGTACGAGCCAGAACGAAGAAACCGTTCAGCGAGTGGACCGGGAAACCGAGATCAACCAGAATCGCGCCCATGGTTCCGTCAACGTTAAGAATAAGATTATCCTTCTTGGCAGTGGTTACCTTTTCAACCTCGAGAGCGAAATCGAGGCAAGGTGTGTGCAACGTTGTTTCATTTTTGACATACGAAACAAGGTACTTAACCCTCTGGTCAGGATTTTTCAGGCTCTTGACACGGTGGCCGATGCCCGGAACAGGACCGAAGTTCTTTTTCATCCAGGCAAGGAAGCCAGGTATGTCATTCGGGAAATCCTTGACACCCTTCTGGAAATATTTCCCGGCATTAGTTACAGCTCCGCCGAAACGGGGGCCGATCATAGTCATACCTGCAGAAACTGCCTGAGGCATATCGATACCCGCGCAGGCGCC
>JAPHUN010000065.1 GCA_026193435.1 Chlorobium sp. | reverse complement strand
TGTGCTTTGGGTTGATGAAATTGAAAAAGCGTTCGCCGGATCGGTTGGCGACAGCGGCACGGCCAGCCGCGTATTCGCCACGTTCCTGACCTGGATGCAGGAGAAAACAGCTCCGGTTTTCGTGTTCGCCACGGCCAACAATGTCGATCGCCTTCCGCCCGAACTGCTGCGCAAAGGTCGTTTCGACGAGGTCTTTTTTCTTGACCTGCCGACCCACGCCGAACGGGTCAACATTCTCGAAGTCCATCTCAAGGAGCGTGGCTACACCATGCTTTCGCATCGCTTTGACCTCGACGCGGTTGCCTCGGAGACCGAGGGGTTTGTCGGCGCCGAGCTTCAGGCGCTGGTTAACGACTCCATGTTCCCCGCGTTTCGCGACAAATGCCGCGAGATCGATACGGAGGATCTGCTCGATGCCGCCCATGCGATGGTGCCGCTCTCGGCCTCGCATCAGCCGGTGATCGACGAGTTGCGCGAGATGGTCCGCAACGGCCAGGTGCGAAACGCATCCGGCAAATCGTCAGCGTCATGGAAAACCGGAGACCCACAATGAAATCGCCAACAGTCAACGAAACACTTGCGGAACTCAGAAGCCGCGCGATCCAGCCTTCCTGCAGCGAGCTGCCGCCGGTCATCGTCAATGATCAGGACGGGTCTCCTATGGTGCTGGTTCCCGCTGGACGCTTCACTATGGGCGACGACCTCGACAAGGAGAGCCCGCAACAGAGTGTCTCTCTCGAGGCGTTCTATATCTCGATCTATGCGGTCACCAATCGCCAGTACCGGGCGTTCATGGAGGCCACCGGTCACCGGCCACCCAACATCGGAGCAAGGATCGACTCGCTTTCGGTCTGGCGCGAAGAGGGCTGTCCTGAAGCGTTCGACGATTACCCGGTCGTACTCATCAGCTGGGATGACGCGGATGCTTACGCCCGATGGGCGGGATGCCGCTTGCCCACGGAGGCCGAGTGGGAAAAGGCCGCGCGGGGGCCGGAAGGACTGATCTACCCGTGGGGTGACCGGTGGGATGAAAATAACTGCCGGAATCGCAACAACCGGGGCGAGGATTCCGTCGCCCCCGTGTACTCATACCCCGAAGGGGTCTCCGGCTACGGCACCTGGAACCAGAGCGGCAACGTTATGGAGTGGTGTTCCGTCTGGGAAGGAGAGGAAGATTCCGGAAACGCTTCATCCGTAGATGAAGCTCTCCGGCAGGAACGGGGTGGCTGCTGGCGCTATCCCGACAAGTTCCCATTCCGCGCTTCGCAGCGGTCGTTTGTGGTGCCGAAAGCGGTGAACGATTTCCGGGGATTCCGGCTGGTATTGCCGGTGGAGTAGAGGGTGTAAGGGGGACGGTTGATGAGAGACAGGAAACGTTGTGTATGAGATTGAATAGTTGGTTTCGCTTCGTATTTTGAAAACAGGGAAAACCGTCTTCTTTCAAAAAACGGGAAAGAAGAAAAAGTAATGATACTGATCAAGTCCTCTAACCATGGGCTGTATGCGGAGAGCAATTCTGATATGCTTGATGTTTGCTGGCCGGTTTACTCGCTTTTCAGAAGAATAATAGTCGCATGAGAGATGTGTGGATTGCTTTTGGATTGACCCTTTTTGCGGGAATGGCGACTGCCATTGGAAGCATGATTGCCTTTGCCGCCAAGAGAACAAACTATCGCTTCCTGTCGGTGACGACAGGCTTTTCGGCTGGCGTTATGTTGTATGTTTCTTTTGTGGAAATATTTCCTAAAGCTGTCGAAGCACTGATTGATCGTTTTGGCGAAACCGGAGCTCATTGGGTCAACGCGCTTTCTTTCTTTGGTGGAATGCTCTTGATCGGGCTGATTGATAACCTGATCCCGGCTGCGGAGAATCCCCACGAGATCCATTCTGAAGCTGAGATGCTTCCATTGCACGATTCTTCTGCGCCCACGCCCGATTTTGATAGCTTGTCTGGGGCGCAGAAGAAACAAGAGGGCGTACACGATCACGGCGAGCACCATAAGCTCCTGCGGATGGGAATGTTTACCGCTTTGGCTATCGGAATTCACAATTTTCCAGAGGGATTGGCGACCTTCCTCGCTGCTCTCCAGGACCCCGCTCTGGGTGTCGCTATTGCCATTGCCATTGCCCTTCATAACATACCCGAAGGTGTCAGCGTATCCGTTCCGATTTTTTATGCTACGGGGAGCCGCAAAAAGGCCTTTATCTATTCATCGCTCAGCGGATTGGCTGAGCCGATCGGAGCTGTTATCGCATATGGCGCGATCCTTTTTTTCCTGGGCGGCGATACGGGGGTTATTCCTCCGGAGATCATGGGCATCCTTTTTGGCGGTGTTGCGGGCATTATGGTCTATATCAGCCTGGACGAGCTGCTTCCGACAAGCAGGGCATACGGCAGAGGCCATGACAGTCTCTTTGGACTTGCAGGAGGTATGGTGGTCATGGCCCTTAGCCTGTTGCTCATGCAATAGGCATTGACCCGAATGGCCGGAAGGGAGATCGAATACGCGGAATACGGGACGTTGCGTCATGCGAGTACCCGGTGCATCGAGAAGAGGTTATCGTTCGGGTAACAGGAAAAGATGGGTATCCGCGATAAGAAAAGAATTGGACGGGAAGATTGTCCATGAATGAGGGGTGCCGCTAGCTGAAACGGCAAGGCAGTTGTGGGCGACTACGAGTGCCGTAAGCCTTTTGGTTCGTTGATCTGTTTTTTTGTATAGCTTGGAGTAAGCAGTACAAGAGTATTGAAAGGTTCACTCAATAAAGGAAATATTATGATGGGACTTCCTGCAGGTGGGCTGCTCGGACTGGGTGGTGCTTGTTGTATTTTGGTGTCTTCTTCTTCCGAACGTCGATCAGAAGCAGTGCTATGATCTTAATCTGGATTCTTGGTTTTTCGTTATGACCAGTG
>JAPHUN010000015.1 GCA_026193435.1 Chlorobium sp. | reverse complement strand
TTCCAGAAAGACAGATTTCCTTAAGAAAGTATTTTTCAATGGAGGTTGCATGGACGCACGTGTTTCAGATTATCCAGCGGTTATTTTTTCTTCAGTCGAACCGCCATGTCTTTCTTTATACCAGAAGACACACCGTCATCATCCGGAAAATCAGCAGGATACTATCCGCTTTCGTAATCTTGTGAAGAAACTTGAAGAGTCATTGCAAATGAAATATCCCAAACGGGAGATTTTCCTGCTCATAAAGCCTTTTTACGCGCTTGCCGATGACCATCGTTTCTGGAACCATACGCTCGATGGTGTTGCGGTTTTCGGAGCGCCGGGAATGTTTAAAGTATACAGGCTTCAGGAAGCGGTGATGGACATCGCTGTCGTGTCGGAGAGCTTCTATACCAAACCCCTTGTAAGAATTTTTCAGTCCTATGAGCGGTATCACGTTCTTGCACTTACCAGAAATAAGGCCAGACTTTTTGAGGGGACGAAAGACTCACTTGATGAGGTAGAGCTTGATGGTGCTATTCCTGCGACTCTTGAAGAAGCGTTGGGTGAAGAGAAAAGCGCACCGCACCAGACGGTAGCGTCATACGGCAAGGGCTCAAAAGGTCCTGCGATGCATCACGGGCATGGGAGCAGAAAAGATGAATCCGAGGTTGACGCAGAACGTTTTTTCCGCATCATTGATAAAGGTGTTTTTGAACGGCATTCCCTGCCGTCCGGACTTCCTCTGCTGCTTGCTGCTTTGCCGGAAAACCAGGGGATGTTCAAGCAGATAGGCAAGAACTCCTATTTGATGCAGCAGGGGATCGACACCAATCCGGAAGCGCTGGAAAATGGTAAAATGCATGCAAAAGCCTGGGCTTCTTTTGAACTGCAAGGCTATGAACGGTTAGACGATCTTCTTGAATCATATGGTGATGCGCAGTCTAAAGGGCTTGGGTCGGGCGACCTTGAAGAGGTAGCAAAAGCGTCAGTAGCCGGTAAAATCGCGACGTTGTTTATCGATAGCGATGTTCAGGTTGCCGGCCATCTCGACAAGGTGAACGGTACGTTTACTCTGGATGATCTCAACAATCCCGAGATCGGCGATCTCCTGGATGATATCGGTGAGCTTGTGCTTCAGAAAGGAGGTACTGTTCATGTTGTTCATTCAGACAGAATGCCATCCCTGTCGGGTGTCGCGGCAGTTTTCCGCTTCTGAAATCCTGCTCTTTTCAACCCGCTCGAACGCGGGTTGTTTTTTTCTGCAGAAGCCATTCGAATTATGTTCTTATAGTTGCATATTATCTGTATCTGCTTTTTTTTGCGGGGCTTCTAATGCAACGTTCGTATTGAGTCATGCATGAACTTCTCAGTCACACTCTGGTCATGATCGGCGGTTATTTCGCTATCATGAATCCGTTGGCCAATACGGCGATTTTTACTGCTGTAACCGCAGGTATGGATGATCGCTCGATCAGAAAAACAGCATTCCAGGCAGTGGTGACGGCGTTGTGCATCGTGCTGTGTTTTATTTTTCTCGGTCGGGTGATTTTTGACTTTTTCGGTATAACGCTTCCCGCGTTGAGGATTGCCGGCGGAATCATGGTGTTTTTTATCGGGTTTGATATGATGCACGGGCGAACATCCGATGCACATTCTCCTGCAGGCGGAGATTCTACGGGGGAAAAAGGTGAGAATAGAGGGATCAGTCCTCTGGGGATACCGATTCTTGCTGGTCCGGGAACAATCGCCGTTTCCATGAGTTATTCTGCAACGGGCAACGTAGCGGATCTTGCTGTCAATGGCCTGGTTTTTTCCCTCATGTGTCTGATAACGTATCTCTGTTTCCTGCTCGGCGAGAAAGTTGAAAAGGCACTTGGGCAGGAAGGTCTTAAAGTTGTTACCCAGCTGATGGGCCTGATTCTTTCTGTTATCGGTATTCAGATAGGTCTGGATGGAATCTTCGGAGCGGTTTCCCTGTTTGAACACCATCAGCTGGTATGAGTTTTATTTTTAACTATGACATGATTTTTCAATGAATCGCTATTTTTTGCCAGGTCTTGCATTGCTTCTGTTTTTTGTGCTCACAAGCTGCGGCAACAGCCCGCAGTCAGTTGCAAAAAACTTTACGGAGAATCTCGCGAAAGGCAAGATTTCCGAAGCGAAGAAATATGCAACTGAACCTACGGGTGAAATGCTTGACTTTGCCAGCAAGATAGGCGCTATGCCGGTAAACACCGATTTCACATTTATCTATGTTGACAAGACCGTCGAGGGCGACCAGGCGACAGTCAGGTACAAAGAGTCGCCGGACGGACATGAGGAAACGATCAAGCTTGTAAGGATCGATGGCGAATGGAAGGTGCATATGCAGCCGGGGAAGTAAGTTGGCGCTAAAACTATTCGTTGTATGCTTCACTCTTATCACAGCGCTTCCAGCCGTTACACATGAGCAGACCTGCCTCAATGCAAAGCCGGTCGTAAATGAAGAGGTTCTTGAAGAGGGCGATATCATACTGCGTTATGGTAACGGTCTCTGGTCTCAGGTTTTTCGCGATATCTCCCGTCGGGACAAGCGGTTTTCCCATGCAGGAATCGTTGTCAGGGGTGTGAGAGGGGTTTGCGTCGTTCATGCTTCAGCGGCTGACCTGACAGGGGTCGGGAATGTATCCTGTGAACCTGTTGAGGACTTTCTGTCTTCATCGGCGGATCATGCTGTTTACCGCCTTGCTATACCCTGGCCGGTAAAACAGCGTATTGCAGTAAATGCCAGGAAATATCTTGGTGTTCCTTTCGATTCCGCGTTCGATCTTTCTGACACAGGTCGTTTGTACTGTACGGAACTGGTTATGCAGGCGGTGAACCAAGCCGCTGGTTTTGCGGTCATTCGACCGACGGTGACCAATGGTATTGCTCTTGTCGCTCCGGATAATTGTTATGAGCACCGGCTTATCCGTGAGGTTGCCTGCACGCCTGATCGGCGTTGATATAGTATCGATAACTACTTTACAATGTATAACCACAGCCTTTTTCCATGCAAAATTATGATTTCAGCCTCACGATGCTGGTTCGCGACTATGAGTGCGATATGCAGGGGATTGTCAATAACAGTGTATATCAGAACTATCTCGA
>JAPHUN010000332.1 GCA_026193435.1 Chlorobium sp. | reverse complement strand
GAGAAGAAGATGTTCCGTGCCGATAATGTTCGACTTGCAGATCTTGGCCTCGAGGTAGGTGATCTTGAGTACCTTTTCAGCCTGCTTTGTCAAAGGCACATTGCCCATTTGGGACGCAGCCACTTTCTGGGTTGTGCTCTCTTCAATCTTTTGTTTGAGTTTGAAGAGATCAATATGTAGATTTTTTAAAATTCTTGCCGCTATGCCTTCACCTTCCTTGATCAGGCCTAAAAGCAAGTGTTCCGTTCCTATATAGTCATGACCCAGCCTGAGAGCTTCCTCCCGGCTGTGACGGATGACATCCTGTACTCTGTTCGAAAAATTTCCGTCCATTCTTATACTCTGTTAAATAAGGATTTAATAAGTGCCATTTCCCATGTATTGTACACCGGCTCTCAACCTGCTCATACTAATTTTAATTATATAAAGATAGGGCGTCAAAACCAATTAACTTTAAGCAGAACAGATATCCTCTGCTAAAGGTTTCGAACCGCCGGAGCAGTAACATGTGACCGGAAAATCGTTAATTTGTCGGGATACTACCCTTCGGCCATGCAACTTCAGAATTTTGATTTCATCCTGCTTTATGGAGATAACGCATATACTCATAGACGACAAAAACCCGGTTCACCGGGAGCTTTCCATCTACAGAACAGGAGAGATCAGCCGTATACGGCTCAGCGACACCGAATACCGCACCTACGGCACACTTGCTATCTCTGCGCATAACCATACCGCCCTGTTTCACTTCGATCTCATAGAATCGCTCAATGCGCTTCCGTTCATCTCGGAAACAGGACAGGGCCTTGACAGCTGGGACGAGGCATTCCTGGATCACAGCCAGCTCGAAAAAATGCTCGGGATACTCAGGGAGGCAGAACGGAAGATAGAACCCGAAAAAAAGGAAAAAGCGCTGCTGGGATGGCACGACAAACCTCTCGCCGCTGCGTACTGGCGGGAAATCGACCCGAAGGAGTTCCTGGAATTTCTCGAAGAGCTGAAAACATTCGCTGGAAAGGCGATGGAAGAAAAATACGACCTCGAATTCATCCTGTGACGTTCGGCAAAAGTTTTCAACAGGCAGCCCCCCCCAGCAATGAGCTCACTTGCCCACTGCCCACTGATCCCTCTCTCCGGGAAAGCAGATAGCCCGGAAAATCGCGGGTCTCGCCCCAGTACAGATGGATATAGGACGCGAACGTGTTGCGGAACCGGAAAAGAGCCGTATCCACCGGCTTGTTCCGGGCTGAAGCAATTGATGCCACGTTGTTCAGGGCACCTTTCCGGGTGATCGCGGAATAGTGAAATTCATGACCCCGGAGCTCGCCGCCATACGCCGGATCATTGAGCCGCACTTTCCTGTAGCCCAGATGCAGACCGGCCTCCTGCATGGAAGTATCCATGTCGAACACGCCGCACATCGGGAAACGGTTCCCCTCGTGATCTGTCATGGAGCGGCCGAGATACATCATGCCGCCGCACTCGGCATAGATCACTCCGCCTTTCGTGGCAAAATCAAGCATCTCCCGGCGCATGGCCAGATTGTCCGAGAGCTTTCCTGCGTAAAGTTCAGGGTATCCTCCGGCGAGATAGATCATGTCGGCCCCGGGCAGACGAGCGTCATCAAGCGGACTGAAATACTCGATGCTCCCATACTCCCGCAGTACATCGAGGTTTTCAGCGTAGAGAAAATTAAACGCCTCGTCACGCGCCACGGCGACAACCGCATTGCCCTTTCCTCTGACTGGAAGAAGAGGTGCAGCGGCACCGGAAACATCAACTGTCACGATCTCCAGCAGACGCTTGATATCAAGCGTCTTTCGCACATGCTCCGCCATAGCGACGAACGCAGCCTCCTGCCCGGCACCGGCATCGATATTCAGACCCAGGTAGCGTTCAGGCAATGACATGGCATCGTTCCGGGGAACATAGCCGAGCGGTTCGACACCAACATCAAGACAGGCATCCTTGAGAAACCGGTAGTGCGCCTCACTGTTGACACGATTGAAAATCACTCCCGCGATACGCACATCAGGATCGAAATGTTTGAACCCGTACAACAGCGGTGCAACGGAATACGCCACGCCTTTTGCGTCAACGACAAGGACCACCGGAAGATCGAGCAGCTTTGCGATGGAGGCGCTGCTGCCATCGGCTTTCACCGCACCGTCGAACAACCCCATCACACCCTCTACGACAACCGCGTCGGCCTCGGCGCTTTTTCTGGCGAAAACATTCCGTACATGGGCTTCACCGGCCATAAAGGTATCGAGATTGATACCTGAAAGCCCCTCACCGCCTTTCGCCGCTGCCCTGGTATGGAGCATGGTATCAAGGTAATCCGGACCGCACTTGAACGGCTGGACACGCAGTCCTCTCTCCGCGAAGATTCTAAGAAGAGCAAGAGACAGCGTTGTTTTCCCCGAGCCGCTCGATGGGGCGGCAAGTAAAAAAGCGGGCAATTTGTTGTTCATCAGGCCCTAAAATCTCGCCGCGATACCGGCAAGAAACGCCCTGTCGGTTTCAGCGTCGTTCAGCCCCCATTTGATGCCCGCGTCAATATCGAAATCCTCCGTAACCGAGTAGATCAGCCCCCCGATGAAAAACGCAGGATCTTCTTCAGCACCTCTCTCAGGATTTGTTTCCTGACCTATATTACCGACCGCAGTGATATCTGCCGTAAGATTGATCTCCCCGGCAAATGAAGCATGCCATATATCATTGCGCAGCAGCAGAGCGTCCTCCTCGATCCCGTATTCGTTGCGCGTATAGGCAAGATTGAGATGCAGCTTGCCGAGCACCCCTTCCTTCGAAACGATAAGCGCGCTTCCTCCGGACACCTTTCCGTTACCCAGACCTTTTATGTCGTCTCCGGTCGGGAAGGTCACTCCCGGCTTGAGAGCGATGCTGAGCCCCCTGTCTTCATACTCGAAAAAGCGCCACTTCACTTCCAACGAAAGATCACCGATACCGCCCTCATCGGCAAGAGTCGCTCCGCCCTCCTTCACGTCGTACCACATCCAGGGCACTCCAAGGACCAGATCGACATTCTCGGCGAGGCCGTAGGAAAGCGCTGCTGCGACTTCCCCCCCCGTCGCCTCGAAAGCACCCTCCTCGTCATCGATGAATTCGCTGTTCAGCTCAAGCTGGAAGCGGCCGGTCCCCTGTGTCCCGGTATCGTCCGTTATCAATGGGTGCGCAGCGTACACAGGGGCTGCAAAGAACATCAGCATTGAAAAAAGGAATGCCGGACGAAGCAAAGCATGAGTATTGTTCACGGTATTCAAGGTTTTCCTGTTCTATTGGATTGGAATCTTTTTCTTTTATTCTTCAGGCAGATCGAGCGGATCGGGAACGCGAAAACGGTAGTCGAGCATTCGTTCGAGCCTGCTGCTGTCAATAATTTTGAACGCCGAATTACTCTCTTCTTCTGCAAGAGGAGGCAGAGGTTTGCCCGATCGTTCAGCCGCACGCTCATAGTATTCCCCGCGCGACGGATGCCCCGGTGAACAGGCGTTGAAAACCTCCCCCCAGACGTCCTGACGGATCACTTCGTAAATAACACCGATACAATCGTCACGATGAATAAGATTAGCCGGTTGGCTGGCGTTTCCGAGAGAGGTCATTCTGCCGAGAAAGTTCACCGGATTTCGATCGTATCCCATCAGTCCGCAAAACCTGAGAACCGTCGTACTGAACGAACGTTCTTCAAAGAGCATCTTCTCCACTGCCAGCAGTGCCTGACCCGAAAGCGCTTCGGGGTTAACGGCATCATCCTCCCTCACCTCGCGGTTGAGTGACGGATAGACCGAGGTTGAGCTGATAAACACCACGTTTGTAACCGGAGAAGCCTTCACGACCCTGATCAGTGACGCTATCTGTTCCTGATGATACTCGACGATATCCGGCCTTCGCGCAGGGGGAACATTGAGCACAAGGATATCACTCTCCAAAAACGACGCGGGATCATCCCCTGTAAATGAGGGGTCGAGCGAGACTCTGAACGGCTGAATGCCCGCCTCCTGCAGCCGGCTGAATTTTTCCTCCCTGGTAGTGGAGCCTTTCACGACAAAGCCCTTACCGGCCAGAAATTTTCCCAGCGGCAGCCCCAGCCAGCCGCAGCCACATATAGTGACACGTTGTTCCTGCATAGTTTTACTCGTTCCCTCCCAGTGATTCAATGTAGCCCTTCAGCGCAAGCATCTCCTCTGAATCCTCAGCTATTGCCTGCCCGCCGAGCGGTCCGGTGATACAGGTATTGATCACCGTGAGCAGCTGTGGATTGGATGCGGCGTTTTCCAGTCCCTTACCCCCGGGATGACAGCTCGAACAGCTCGAATCGTTCGTTGAACCGGCAAACTGCGGATCATTGAAAAGTTTTTCTCCCTCCGCGACCGGCGCCGCTCCTTGTGGAGAAGCACATGCAGCGACTGTAAGTAAAGCCCCAAAAAGCAGGTATCGAACACCCGTTCCTTTCTGTGCCATGAATCCTCCCGTATATGATTTGAATGGCTGTATTGTAGTGGTACATAAAAAATATAATCCATTAAGCAGTTACAACCTGAGCCTATGATTTCTCAACCAGATACTTCCAGTACTTCATCGGCATGAAGGAGCGCTGAAGTCCCGGATTCTTCCTTTCGGGAATGGCGACGTTACGAAAAAAGGTTTTCCAGAGTTCCCGGACATCCTTCTCTTCATCAGAGAGTTCCGGAGCGCTGAAGGATTCCAGAGTACCAAAATCAAGTTTGCTGCCTTTCCAGTGTGAGACAAGCGACCGCTTCACATCGTAGATAAACCATTGCTGAGTCCGCAGCCTTTGGGTGAAAAACCGTGAGAGCGGCTGGATGATGTTGAAATCCGGCTCCATTTTCGCCAGATAGGATCCGTCCTCGAGCATGGCGAACCGAAGCAGCCCTTTCATCCGGTGAATTTCCCGGGATACTTTCCGGGCAAGAACATGGACATCGTGCACCGCAGGATGGGTACGATGACCTTCTATCCGGCTGCCGTATACGGAAACCATATGGATATAGTGTAAAAGGCTGGTTTCCATCCCTTCCTTTTCGGACAGGATAACATACATGACCTGCCGAGCGCTTTCGGGAAAGGCCGAAGAAAACCTGCGCAGAAAAACTTCGGTCCGCTCGCTGTTGGTTGCAATGAACAGCCCTTGGTCGAACATGGTATGCTCCTGAGCCTCCAGCTCAACCGTCTGCGGATCAGGTTCATGGCGAAGAATATGGTCGATCGCGGAAATAAGTCCCTCGGTCGTACCGTCGTAACGATAGCGGATCATAGTTTGACAAGATCAGGCTAGATGGCTTGATTGCGAGATAGCTTCATGGCCGCAGAGGAAACCATATTGAAAACGCTATGGATCGGGTTCACAGCAAAACCATCCAAATGATTCAAAAAAAACATTCTATTCCCTTTTAATCATTGACTTTCTACCCGACCTCTGAACGGGCGAATGGTTATTCGCCCCTACATACATTTACATGAAATCTTTTACTTAACACGTAACACTTAGCACCTAACGCAATCTTACCCTTACCTTTTCTTATCACTGGTTACTTGTTACTAAAAAAATCAAGCTGCCGCTGCTTCAGTGAGCGGGGGTCCTCTCCGGTTTCAGCGATGAGCAGTTTCCGGCGAACAAGTGCCGGTCTGTC
>JAPHUN010000178.1 GCA_026193435.1 Chlorobium sp. | reverse complement strand
CTATATCGATCCCTCTTGGATCATTGGCGGCATGGTATGCGGTTTTGTAGGAGTTGTCCGGCAGAAACGAAAGCAGTTTTTTGAACACGTTGAGATTTTCAACTTCTGCAAACGCGAGAATTTCAGGGTAACCGCCGGTTTTCAGGGCCGCGACTTTAACAATGTGTGAGATGCGCATGCATTTCAGCAGAAGTTTTTTCTCTGTCCACCGCTTTTTCCCTTCAGGAGTGAATTCGCTGTCACGGGTCAAGGGATCGTCAACCGTATCAAAAAGATTTTCCACATTCCACCACATCATGGTGAGTTTGTTGTCGTACGCATGAGCCTGATTGAAAAGAGAAACGGCCGTCAGTGACAGCATAAGAACTATGCAGATGAGGCGTGACAGCTTATGCATGGCATCAGGGAATGTGTTCAGGCTGTTCTATAAATTGAGTAGAGTAATAAAAAAGTATAGTAAATGATTTCATATTCTGATTACGTTATCTGAAAAAAGTGTCTGGCAAATATGTTTCTTTGGGCGATTCAGCAGGAGAGCGGATCAGGCGTGGAGCAGTCAATGACGAAGGATTGCCGGAAAGTCGCAACCTCCGGTATTGCTGATACACACTATTTTTTTTTCTTTACAAGAATGATATGTAACTTGTCCCGGTGTTTTTATCTACCTGAAGCATAAACATCCTACGATCCTCAGCAGTATGGCTAAAAAGCTTGATGTTAAAGAGAAGGCCAAGGATATTCTCGAAGAGGCACTTGACAGGGAGGCTGTAGATGTCCTGGCCAGGATATCCCGGGAGATGCAGCAGATATTTGACGAGAATCCTGAACCGTCAGAGGCTGATGTCGTGCGAATTGTTACAGACTATTTCAGCAGTGACGGAAAGTCTAAACAGTTTATCGCAAACTGGATCGATACAGCTTGTGAGCATTGCCGGTCAAGGGGGTTGGGTGAAGAGGATCAGCCGAAAGCCATGCTCTCTGATCTTGGTGTTTTTCGTTTTATGAATTTTCTGATGGAAAAGGGTCTGACGGATGACCAGGTGCATATCGTGCTCCGTGGCGCTGTTCAGCGGGCCAATGATGTTGAAAACGGATAAAAATTTTCCCGTCTCGATCGGTTACCGGCTATAGAGAATCAGCACGACACCTCCTGCAACGAGAATTACCCCTGAAAGCCTTACCGGATTGAATTGCTCGTTGAGAAGAAACACAGCCATTGCATAGGTTATAAGTGGAGCGGCGGCAATGATCGGGTTGACGAAAGAGACTTCGGTTGTTTTTATGGCTGAAAGGTAGAAGAAAAGCATGATGGTGATAGCGACTCCCTGAAGAAGGGCGTATATTATATATTTTATCGGTATACCGCCTTGAGCCGAGGATGTTCCAAGCCAGACAACGATACCGAGTATGATTGTCTGGGAAAGACTTCTGAGAAAAATCATCTGCGTGACATTCATTCGTGCCAGCGTTATTTTTTCCAGAATCGGCAATGAACCAAGTATTGAAACTGTTATGACGAGCGACAGAAGAAGAGCGGGTGTTTTCATCACGTGAAGCGTTCGGTAAGGATGTTGCTGTCAGGTTCTGTGGTAAACCTGTATATTGGCTTGTAACCTAAACTAAATCATAAAATTGTTTTTACAGCATGAATAAAACAGAGCTTCTTCATGAAGGAAAGGCAAAGAAAGTATTTCTGACGGATAATAAAGATCTTGTTATTCAGGAATTCAAGGATGATGCCACCGCGTTTAACAACAAGAAAAAAGGTACGATCGGCAACAAGGGTGTCGTTAACAATGCGATATCCTGCAAGCTGTTTACCTACCTTGCTGAACATGGCGTTTCAACCCATTTTGTTGAAAAACTTTCCGACAGGGACATGCTCTGCAAGCGTCTCGACATTATCCTGGTGGAAGTAGTCGTTCGAAATACGGCGGCAGGGTCACTGGTGAGACGGTACGGTTTTGAGGAAGGCTTCAGGCTTGAAAATCCTATCATTGAACTCTATCTGAAGGATGATGATCTTGATGATCCTCTGATGAATGAAAGTCATGCTGTCGCCCTCGGCCTGGCGAACTATGAAGAACTCGAGCTGCTCAAAGAGCAGGCGGCTACAATCAATACGCTCCTGAAAACGTTTTTTGCCGGGAGAAAACTGAATCTGGTTGATTTCAAACTTGAATTCGGACGGCATAACGGTGAAATTCTGCTTGGTGATGAAATCAGTCCGGACACCTGCCGGTTCTGGGACCTGGATACCGGTGAGAAGATGGACAAGGATCGTTTCCGGTTTGATCTCGGTGGTGTTGAAGATGCGTATACAGAGGTGCAGCACCGGGTTCTTGATTTACCATAGATGTCGGCCATGAGCCACAGGAGTGCATGCTCGAAAGTATTATAGAATATCTGAGGTCGGCAGATCCCGCGGCGGTCTATGTGTTTCTGTTTTTTATCTCTTTTCTTGAGAACGTAGTACCTCCTGTTCCGGGTGATGTTCCTGTGGCTTTTATCGGTTATCTCTCGTTTTCCAGCGATATTGATTTCTGGTTTTCTGTTGCCTTCGCATCAGCAGGCTCAACGCTTGGGTTTATGGTGATGTTTCTTCTGAGCCGGAAAATCGGTCTCAGAATATATTCCAGGGGAGAGAGCAGACTGCGGCATGGAGTTGTAAGAACCGTTCACAGAATGTTTCCTCCCGATCTCATGGAGAGGGCCCGTCTCCGGTTTACCGCGCACGGCTATTTCGCAGTACTGATCAACCGCTTTCTTTTTGGCTACAGGGCTATCATTTCAGTGATGGCCGGCTTCATGCACCTTCACGTATCGGGTGTTTTTTTTGCTGCTCTTGCCAGTTCACTCATCTGGTATGTGCTGCTCTTGAGCGGTGGGTATTTTCTTGGAGAAAACTGGCAGGAAATCGGTGCATACATGGCTCTTTACAGCATACCATTGAGCCTGTTGTTTCTCTGTATTATTATTATAGGAATTGTCAGGTATAGAAGGGCTCATGCAAAAGGGTGAGCTGTGTCCCGGAAACTTCATGAAGGAAGAGCGCGTGACCGGTTTCCGGATGCTCTCAAATGTGTTGGTTATTTATGCCTTTGCGGTTACCTTTAGTTTTTCTGAATCAACACATATTTTTATTCTACTACAGTAATGGCAAGATTTTTGAGGCCTTATCCTGCTGATCGAAAAGGAAAAAAGGTTGTTCTGGAATCGACAGGTGAATTGCGGGAAATGGCCTGTCAGGTGCGACGCGATGTCGTTCGTATGCTTACCATGGCATCGTCAGGACATACCGGCGGTTCGTTGGGCATGGCTGATATATTCACGGCGCTCTATTTCAGGGTCATGCGTCACAACCCTCACGGTTTCAGAGAGGGTGCTGATGAGGATGTGCTTTTTCTTTCAAACGGTCACATCGCGCCAGTATGGTACAGTGTCCTTGCGCGAAGCGGTTACTTTCGGCTTGACGAGCTTGCGTCTCTGCGTAAAATCAACAGCTATCTTCAGGGGCATCCTGCATCTGAGTCAGGATTGCCGGGTATACATATCGCATCAGGTTCCCTCGGTCAGGGGCTCTCGGCTGCCGTAGGCGCGGCTCTTGGAAAAAACATCGACGGGGATTCAGGAGATGTTTTCTGTTTAATGGGAGACGGTGAGTGTCAGGAGGGACAGATATGGGAGGCCGCGATGAGCGCTTCACATTACGGGCTTGGTAATCTTGTGGGTATCGTTGACTACAACAACCAGCAGATAGACGGTGAAGTTCATGATGTGATGAACATTGAACCGTTTGCCGATAAATGGAGGGCGTTCGGCTGGAATGTCTTGCAGTGCAACGGCAATGATATAGAGGATGTTATCGCTGTAACGGAAGAGATTCGATCTGCAGAGGTTCGAACCGGACCATCGGTGATTCTCGCTGTGACAGTTATGGGAAAAGGTGTGCCGTTTTTTGAGGGAACGATGCCGGACAACACAAACTGGCACGGAAAAACCCCTTCTGTCGAGCAGTGCCAGGAGGCTCTTGCGCTTCTGGGTGAAACCTCTTTCGGTGATTTTTAAATCACAGTATGAAAATACAGTCAGGCATATACAAGGGAAGGAATCTTCAGCGAAGCACAACCGGCTCTATTCGTCCCTGCAGCAGCAGGGTGAAAAAGTCTCTGTTCGATATACTGTCAGTGCGTATGGAACTGGAAGGTATACACGTGCTGGATCTTTTCGCCGGCTTTGGTTCTCTTGGATATGAAGCGCTGAGCAGGGGGGCTGAAGAGGCGACATTTGTTGATACCAGCGTTCAATCCCTGAAATCACTGAAGGAAACCGCGGCAGAACTTGGCATAGAATCATCGGTCAGAATCGTAAAACGTGACGTCGAGCAGTTCATCAAAACAGAGAAAGGCTCGTATGCTATCATTTTTTGCGATCCTCCCTACAGCTGGCGTGACTACAGGGCGCTGATCAGGGAGATATTCAAACGCGGTCTGCTCGCACAGAACGGTATGCTGCTCATTGAGCACAGTAACCGGAACGGTTTTGAGGATGAGAAGCACTATGCTTTTCATAAGGATTACGGGATGACGAGAGTTACCTTTTTTTGCTGACTCTTTCTTTGAAAGGTCTCAGGAGAACACACCAACTCTCTTCGTGCAGAGTATAGCCAAAGAAAAAGAGGGTGTACAGGGAGAAGGAACGGTTTGCGGAATAACAGTAGAGGAGTTGTTTAACACCTGTCGTTTAATTCGGAGGGATCACTATGGAGAGGCTTGCCATCTATCCGGGTACATTCGACCCGTTCACGAACGGCCATCTGGATGTTCTTGAACGTGCTCTGACCATTTTTGACAAGGTGTTTATTGTTCTTGCTGAAAACAGTAAAAAAAGCTCTCTGTTTACGGTTGATGAACGTTGCAGTATGATCAGAGAGATCACCGCATCGACTTCCGGGGTAAGCGTGGAGGTGCTTCATGGCGGTCTTCTTGCAGAATATGCGCATTCGGTGGGAGCTACCGCCATTGTCCGTGGTTTGCGTCAGGTGAAGGATTTTGAATATGAATTTCAGCTTTCGTTGCTTAACAGGCACCTGAATCCTGAGGTGACGACTGTTTTTCTGATGCCTAATGTCAAGTACACCTATGTGGCGTCGTCGATTATCAGGGAAGTCGCATTGCTCGGCGGGGATGTCAGTAAATTTGTTCACCCCTGTGTTCTTGCTATGTTGAAGAAAAAGTATGAAGAGCAGAATGCTCAATAATTTGAAAAACATTGAACTAGTTATGACTACAAACAATAGCGCCGGTGAAAAATACCTTACCCGTCGGGTACTGAGTATGCAGGAATCGCAAACAATGAAGATTACCGGGCTTGCAAAGCAGATGAAGGCAGAGGGAAAGGATGTTGTCAGTCTGTCTGCAGGTGAACCGGATTTTCCGACTCCTGATTTTGTCGCAGAGGCCGGCATAGAAGCGATCAGAAGCGGTTTTACACGCTACACTGCAAATGCAGGGATTCCTGAGCTGAAGGCGGCCATTATCGAAAAATTCAAAAGAGATAACGG
>JAPHUN010000045.1 GCA_026193435.1 Chlorobium sp. | reverse complement strand
CTTTCAGCCATGTTCATGTCCTATAGTACAAATCTTACGCAAGTGCCGCACACTGACAGCACCTCTTTGTATATTTTTTCCGCGATGCAAGTGCATCGTTGATCGAAGCTCGAAATCCTCATGTACCCTCTGTACACTCCGGTTTATGCGCTCCGTTCGCCTTTGCCTGAACCGCTCATAACAAGAGAGTGGGATGCCCTTTACACCTGCAAAGGATTATAAAACGTTAATTTTAAAGATAGTAAATTATCCCTCTTTTATACTCCTGCTCAACAGAGTTGTCACATTACCTCTGGATGTGGCGCGTTAAGCCACCCCTAACCGGAAGCTGAATTGCGGAAATATTCATACATTTGTCTACAAACGTCAACCAGATGATACGCAGTCAGTATGAAACGCATAACAGCCGCATCGCTCAACCCCTCTTCGATCTATTGCGTCGGAAAAAACTACCAGCTTCACGCTGAAGAAATGCTGCAATGGGAGTCGGAAGGCGAGGCAGTTATGAAAAAAGCCGAAAAGCCGCAGGAACCGATTATCTTCCTCAAGCCCTCCTCTTCCCTTTCCTCCACGAAAAAAACATCGATCCCTCACTATCGCGGAAAACCCGTATCCAGCAACATGCACTATGAGGCCGAACTGGTCGTGCTTATCGGCGAAGACGCGGACAGTGTTGCTGAAGAAGAAGCCCTCTCCTGTGTCGCGGGATACGGTATAGGGCTCGATATGACACTGCGTGATGTGCAGATGGACGCAAAAGGCAGAGGAGAACCCTGGCTCAAATCCAAGGGGTTCAAAAACAGCTCTCTGGTGTCGGACTTCATTCCGGCAGATGATATCCCCGATCCTGAGAAGCTTGTATTTGAGCTCATGCTCAACAACACCATTGTCCAGAAAGGAGAAACAGAGAAAATGCTGTTCGACATTCCTGTGCTGATCTCCTATTTGTCGTATATTTACGGACTACAGTCGGGAGACCTCCTGTTTACAGGAACCCCTGAAGGAGTCGGTCAGGTACAGAACGGCGACACACTGCGTGCGCAACTCTTCCTGAACAGCGATCGCGGCCCCGAGCTGCTGACTGTTCTCGACGCGGCCGTCGAAAAGTAACAACAATCATCCAGGCAAAGCAGACATGAACATAATTTTCCAGAACGCGAGACTCATAAACCCAGCACAGAATCTCGACATGCAGGGCTCCATAAAGCTCTCTGAAACAGGGATAATCGATACGATCACCTTTGGAGAAGAGAGGATCCCTTCCGGCTCTCATGACCGCGTCATAGACATGAGCGGTAAAATTGTCGCTTCTGGACTGTTCGACATGCACTGCCACTTCAGGGAACCGGGCCAGGAATACAAGGAAACACTGGAAACCGGATCAAGAGCCGCGGTTGCAGGAGGATTCACCGGTGTGGCCGTCATGCCCAACACCAAACCGGTCATTGACAGTCCCCTTGGAGCCGCGTTTATCAAACTCAACGCAAAGGATCTGCCGGTCGATATCGAGATTGTTGCCGCAATGACCGAGGGAAGCCGGGGAGAAACACTTTCCCCCTACGGCAAGCTCTCTTCCTATGGCATTTCATCTATTTCAGACGACGGAACTGCGGTACAGACTACCCGGATGATGCGACTGGTGTTCGAATACGCCGCAAGTTTTGACATGCTCGTCATTCAGCACTGCGAAGACACCTCCCTCTCCAAAGAAGGCGTCATGAACGAAGGCGGATACTCGGCCCTGATGGGCCTCAAGGGAATCCCTGACGTGGCGGAAGTCATCACGCTCTCCAGAGACATCCATCTGATCGAGTACCTGCAGAAGCACAAGCTCAATCCGCCGATATCCCCACCCAGATACCACGTCGCACATATCAGCACAAAAGGCTCCCTTGACCTGGTCCGTCAGGCCAGAGCAAAAGGCATGCAGATCACCTGTGAAGTCACGCCTCATCACTTCACGCTTACCGAGCAGGATCTCTACGAAGCAGATGACAAAGGCAACTACATCATGAAACCGCCGCTCTGCAGCAGCGAAAACCGCGACGCGATTCTCGAAGCGCTTGCCGACGGCACCATCGACGCCATTGCCTGCGACCACGCGCCGCACGCGCGCCATGAAAAAGAGTGCCCCGCCGATCAGGCCGCCTTCGGCATCATCGGCCTCGAAACCTCCGTCGGCCTCACCTTCTCAGAACTGGTACATACAGGAAAAATCACCGACTACAGAGCGATCGAGCTGCTCTCCACCAACCCGAGAAAAATCATAGGCCTCTCCCCTATACGCTTCGAACCCGGCAGCCCGGCCAACTTCACCTTCATCGACCCCGAAGAAACCTGGACCTGCACCGAAGACCTCATCCGTTCAAAATCAAGAAACACCCCCTTCCTCGGCAGAACCATGAAAGGAAGAGCTGTGGGAATCTATCACAAGGGAATACTGCATGGGCTCGAATAATATTGTTGATTTGTTGATTTGTTGAAGTGTTGAGCTGAAGGGAGAGCGTGGGATTGTTGAGTTGTGCAGGCGAGCTCTGTCAGTCCATCCAAACATTGGTATTCCGTAGGGGCGAAAAATCTTTCGCCCTCCCGCCTCCGGTCTTTTCACAGACACCCGTCCCCAATCAACCCTCTCGACCGAAAAACCTCTTCCACACGACATATATTCTCGATAGTGATACAATACGCTCTCATGCAACGAGTCTCAACTAATGGAATTTTTACAATATTTCCTGTATCATTAGGTAAGCAGGTTGATCATCAATGCAGAATGTATACGGCAATACAAAATGAGATTCAGACTTAAAAAGCTTGAACAGGAAAAATTGAAATGATGATTGATGAAATCAAAAAAATGTCGCCTCAGGAAAGGTTGATAATCATGGAGCAGATCTGGGATTCTCTCGCTGAAGAAAACCAGATTCCTGAGTCCCCCGAATGGCATAAAGGTTTACTTGAGTCTCGACAACAGCGCATCAATTCAGGACAAGCGAAATTTCTGACACTTGATGAATTGAAAAGACTCAAATCCGTATGATCGAGCCTTCCCATG
>JAPHUN010000261.1 GCA_026193435.1 Chlorobium sp. | reverse complement strand
TGGTATTGATACCAAAGGCATTCAGGTAATCGAGGACGGAAAAACTTTCCGCTGGAGCGGGCGATACCATTATGATATGAACACAAGAGACACACTCGACACGCAGTTGAACGTGTTTGCAGACTTCAAGCCGCATATCCCCGCACAGTACCGTGAAGCAAAATATGTCTGTCTGGGCAACATCGACCCTGAACTGCAGATGAAGGTGCTCGACCAGGTTTCCAATCCTGAACTTGTCATTCTTGACACGATGAACTTCTGGATTGAAGGTAAACCGGAAGAACTTAAAAAAACTCTTGAAAGAGTCGACATCTTCATTCTTAACGACAGCGAAGCACGTCTCCTGAGCGGTGACCCGAACCTTGTCAAATCGGCACGAATCATCAGGGAAATGGGCCCAAAGACGCTTATCATAAAAAAAGGTGAACATGGCGCTCTGCTTTTTACAGAGACAGGAATCTTCGCCGCACCAGCCTATCCTCTTGAATCGATTTACGACCCGACCGGTGCCGGAGACAGCTTTGCGGGAGGATTTCTCGGTCACCTTTCGAGAGCTGAAGAGATCAATGACAGCGAACTGAGAAAGGCCGTTCTCTACGGAAGTGCAATGGCAAGCTTCTGTGTTGAAAAATTCGGAACGGAAAAACTCGCAAGCCTGAACCTTCTCGAAATCGAAGACCGTTATCAGATCTTTCTCGATCTCTCACGTATCAGTGAATGATTTCTTATTGATCAGGATTCAGGACTATGGAGCAGCTTACCTCTCTCGATTTCAGCATCATCGCCGGCTATCTGGTGCTGACCCTGCTTATCGGGCTCTTTTTTTCAAAAAGGGCTTCACAAAACGTCGGCGAGTTTTTTCTTTCGGGACGTAAGCTGCCCTGGTGGATTGCCGGAACCGGTATGGTCGCCACGACTTTTGCCGCCGATACACCGCTTGCCGTTACAGGCCTTGTGGCCAAACACGGCATTGCGGGAAACTGGCTCTGGTGGACGTTTGTATCAGGAGGAATGCTCACCGTATTTTTCTTTGCACGACTATGGCGAAGGGCAAACATTCTCACCGACCTTGAATTTATCGAGTTACGTTACAGCGGTAAACCCGCACAGTTTCTCCGGGGCTTCAAGGCTCTCTACTTCGGGCTCTTTATCAATGCGGTGATCATCGGATGGGTGAACCTGGCCATGTACAAGATCATCAGGATCATGCTCCCGGAACTGAATCCTGAAATAACCATTGTCGCCTGCGTTATGCTGACGACCCTTTATTCAGGTCTTTCAGGCCTCTGGGGCGTAACCATAACAGACATGGTACAATTCGTCATATCCATGACGGGATGTATTATTCTCGCCGTCCTGGCGCTTCAGGCTCCGGAAATCACCCAGGCAGGCGGCATAACAAACGCCCTGCCGGAATGGATGTTCAACTTTTTCCCCTCGATCACCGCAAACCCGTCCGCTGAAGGATCAGGAGGCACTCTTGAACTTACCTTTGCCGCGTTTGCCGCGTTCGCTTTCATACAGTGGTGGGCTTCCTGGTATCCCGGCTCGGAACCGGGGGGCGGGGGCTACATCGCTCAGCGCATGATGAGCGCTAAAGACGAAAAGCATTCGCTGCTTGCCACGCTATGGTTCATTATAGCGCACTACTGCCTGAGACCCTGGCCATGGATCATAGTAGGACTCGCGAGTCTGGTACTTTTCCCTGACCTGCCTGCCGATCAGAAAGAAGACGGTTTTGTCTATGTCATGCAGTCCCTTCTGCCGCCGGGCCTCAAAGGGCTGCTCATAGCCGCTTTTCTGGCCGCATATATGTCCACCCTCTCAACGCACCTCAACTGGGGGACAAGCTATCTGGTCAATGATTTCTATAAACGCTTTATCAAAACGGAAGCCTCTTCGGCTCACTACGTTACCATATCAAAGGTGTTCACCGCCTGCGTTGCGGTTTTTTCTCTATTCATAACCTTCTTTGTGCTGGAAACCATCACCGGTGCCTGGGAATTCATTATCCAGTGCGGAGCCGGCACAGGATTCGTACTCATCCTGCGCTGGTACTGGTGGAGACTCAACGCATGGTCGGAAATCGTTTCCATGATCGCGCCGTTTGCCGCTTACGCCTGGATTGTCTTGTATACCGACGTCACTTTCCCGGGTTCTATTTACCTTATCGTTCTCTTTACCATAGCAACAACGCTGCTTGTCACCTATGCAACCCCGCCTACGGATGAGAAACAGCTTCAGACCTTCTACTCGGTCACCAGAGTCGGAGGATTTTTCTGGAAAAAAATATCTGATCAGATGCCGGACATAGTCTCTGATAAAGGATTCTTCAGACTTTTTCTCGACTGGATCTCAGGAGTTATTCTTGTCTATTCGATACTCTTCGGCACGGGAAAAATTATTTTCGGAGAGCCGATGGAAGCCCTGATGTACTATGGAGCGGCTCTGCTTGCAGGCATATTCATCTACACTGACCTGAGTCGCAGGGGGTGGAACCAACTGAGCTGAATGAAGTCAAAAGTAAAAAGTCAAGAGGCAAAAAACAGCAGCGGTCTAATAATACGCATACCATAGAAATGTCCAACCTGAATATAGTGCTTGCTTCGCAGTCGCCTCGCCGCCGGGAGCTTCTGGAACTGATGCAGATACCGTTTACGACGGTTCCTGCTCATATCGATGAAACGTTCGACCCGGAACTCTCGATCGCTGAAAACATCATGAGCATCGCGGAAAAAAAAGCGCGCGCTGTCGCGAGTAAACATACAAAACTCGCTGACGGCACGGTAGTGATCGGGGCAGACACTACCGTTGTCTATGGAGAGATGCCTCTGGGCAAACCTCCGGACTCTGAAGCCGCGTACAGCATGCTCGAAACGCTTCAGGGAACGACACATGAAGTCATGACAGGTTTTGCCATTCTGCACGGAGAGAGCTGCCGGAAAGACTTCGAAACAACACGCGTCTCCATAGCTCCGATGAGTGAACAGGAAATACAGCAGTACGTCAGCGAACATAAGCCCGTCGACAAAGCCGGGTCATACGGCATTCAGGACCCTTTCATGTCTTGTTTCATTCAGCGCATCGAAGGCTGTTACTATAACGTGGTAGGGCTTCCACTGTCACGCATATACTCGGTTTTAGGCCACCTTACGCTCTTGTAATGAGAAGCGAGGAACAGCACACCTGCAGCAGGCCCGTCGTGTTGATAACAGGCCCTACGGCTTCAGGAAAATCCGCCCTGGCTCACGCTCTGGCACAAGCCATAAACGCTGAAATTCTTTCGGCGGATTCCCGTCAGATCTACCGTGGAATGGATATCGGAACAGCGAAGCCATCAATGGAAATGCTCGCTGAAGTACCCTATCACTTTATCAACGAAAAAGAGATCGACGAGGAGTACAACGCAGGGGATTTCACGTCCGACGCAATGGCGAGAATCCGCTCTATCCATGAAAAAGGCCATGACGTTATAGTCGCTGGTGGTTCGACCCTCTATATCGAGGGCCTTCTTCACGGTTTTTCGCAACTGCCGAAAAAGGATGCTGACATACGGCGCAGGCTCCAGGAAGAGCTCGACACCGGGGGAGCCGAAAAGCTCTATGCACGCCTCACCTCCCTTGATCCTGAGCATGCACGAACACTCGACCCCTCGAAAACACAACGTCTCGTCAGAAGCCTTGAAATCATAGAGATTACGGGAAAAACCGTTACCGGGCTGCGAGCCGCCGAACAATCCCGTCTCTCTTCGGTCAAATTCATTCCCTTCGGCCTCTCTCTTCAAAGAAACAGGCTCTATGAAAGAATCAATACAAGAACGGACGCAATGATGGCATCCGGACTGCTTAAAGAAGCTGAACAGCTCTATGAGCGCTATCTGTCGGCAGAAAACAGAGCAACGATCAATGCACTGGAGACAGTGGGATATAAAGAGCTGTTTCAGTACTTTGACGGCATACACAGCCTTCTTCGTGCAGTAGAACTCATACAACAGCACACAAGAAATTATGCAAAACGCCAGTTGACTTTTTTCAAAAATAGACTTAATGTTCAGTGGTTGGCGGCACCTGAAAACCTGAAAGAGCTGCATGAACAGAAAGAGCAGCTCATTACGCTGTATTCCAAAACGTAATACCTTTCTTTAAAGGGACTTGACCAGAGTAATACTTCTGCATCGATACATGAACGTCAGCAAAGCTGTAGTCATGAGTACCCTGGCACTGGTTCAAGAGTTACATGTCGTATGAAACATTCAGTATCAAAACGCAAAGATTGCACCATCATTAAAATTGAAGAGACCATCTTTGATGTTAGACATGCGCAGAAGTTTTGTTTGTCAATCGAAAAAATTCTGCAAAAAGAAAGCAAGCAGAACATGATTTTCGATTTTTCTCCCGTTAAAGCTATCGATTCAAGCGGAATAAGCTCCATGCTGCTCGCTCATCAGAAAGCTAACCAGTCAGAGGGGGTCGCAATATTTGTCTCTCTCTGTAAGCAGATAAAAGATCTCCTGAAGCTTTCCGGTCTGGATAAACAACTCTATATCTTCACTTCCCTGAATGAAGTCATGACCCTGATAGAAACTCCGGGAAAAGGCAAAAAGAGCTCGAAACACAGTTCTTCTCCAAAATCAGCCACCAGGAACAGGAGTAACGAAGAAAACGAACTTGAACATCACGCTACATCAGCACACTTGATCGAAGACGAGATCATTGATGAAGCGGACGTTGAAAATCAATCATTTTCACCTCAAAAACCTCAGAAAAAAAGAGGAAGACCCAGAAAAACCCCCGTTTCGCCAACCCCTGAGCAATAGAGACGGAGAGAATCCCTTCCCGTCTCAAGCCGCGAAAAGCTGAACGCCACGATATCTCATCGCAAACGCTTTTCCATCCCGCATGACCCCGGTCAACCCCCTGCATGCAACAGGAAAAACCTGATCAATCGTTCGAAAACGGTGTGAACGATTTGCGGTAAATACCGCTTATAAAACAAAAAGCCGTCACATATGGACTATCTTCTGCCCCTCTCCTATATTACCACCGTCACCGGAGGTCTTATGCTCTGGGTTCTTGAAGGAGTTATTCCTTTTTTCGCCAACAGAAAAGCCCGCGGTACTCACGCCGCAGGAAATCTCTCGATCGCAGGCATAAATCTTCTTATCCTCCTGCCGGCGGGAATACTGATGGCAGGAATACTCGAACAGTCAAAATCCTTCTGGCCGGGTATTCGATCACTTGATCTGCCGGTATTTGTCCAGACCATAGTGATCATTCTCCTCATAGACCTCTGGATGTATATCTGGCACAGAATGAACCATACCGTTGATTTCCTCTGGAGATTCCACGCTGTTCATCACAGTGACCCATCGATGGATGTCACTACCGCCTGGCGGTTTCACTATGTGGAAATCCTCTTTTCCGAAATGCTTCGGCTCCCTGTTTTCATACTGATCGGTGCGGGTATACAGGAGATTCTTATCTACTCGATGCTGATGACCCCCGTCATCGAATTTCACCACAGCAACATCTCCATCTCCTCATCGACCGACAGGCTGCTGCGCACGGTCATACCCACCCCCATGATGCATCGCGTGCATCATTCCGTCGTCAGAGAAGAACATGACTCCAATTATGGCAGCATGCTCTCTTTCTGGGACAGATTTTTCGGGAGCTTCAAAAGCAACATTGATATCAGGAATCTGACTCTCGGCCTTCAGAACGAAAGTTCTCCAGAGCAACAACGCCTTGCCGCATTGCTCAAAAGACCGTTTCACAACCTCTGAAGAGTAACATGGAAACAGCAGTTTTTATACTTTTTCTATAACAGCTTTGCTACAGGTGACGTCAGGCTACAGGTAACCGTTTATCAGCCTTGAAAATGTTTGACCAATACTGCAAATATCAGGTTGAAAAACTTTTTGACAGTGCAGGCATCCGTATCAACGGTTCAAATCCCTGGGACATCACGGTACATGACAACAGTCTGTACCCACACATTGTCGTAAACGGCAACCTGGGTTTCGGGGAAACCTACATGGACGGTTGCTGGGATTGTGATGCACTTGACGAGCTGTTCTACAGGATCCTTCGCAACCGCATAAACAGAAAAGTAGGCGTTCTCAATCATTTGGCGCACGCTCTTATCGGGCATATACGCAACTTTCAGAATCCATCAAGATCATTCATTGTAGGCGAAAAGCACTACAACACCGGCAACGACCTCTTTGCCGCAATGCTTGACCCCGGCATGAACTACAGTTGCGGCTACTGGGAAAACTGCGACAATCTCGAAGAAGCTCAGAACAGGAAACTGCGGCTTATTTTCGAAAAACTGACCTTGCAACCGGGTATGAAGGTACTTGATATCGGATGTGGCTGGGGAGGCGCTGCCCGATATGCCGCCGAGCACTACGGCGTGGAGGTCACAGGAGTTACGATTTCGCAAAAGCAGGCCGATTACGCGAAAAAATACTGCGAGGGTCTGCCGGTTTCGATACAACTTTGCGACTACCGTAAACTCAAAGGAACCTACGAGCGGATCTATTCAATCGGCATGTTTGAACATGTAGGCTACAAAAATTACCGCCACTTCTTTGACGTAATCGACCGATGTATTTCTACTGACGGGCGTTGCCTGCTGCATACTATCGGGGGAAACGAACCATCGACCTGCACGGACCCATGGATAAGCAGGTATATTTTTCCTAATTCGATGATTCCATCAGCAAGCCAGATAACTTCCGCTTATGAAGGGAAGTTGGTCCTTGAAGACTGGCATGTTTTCGCCTACGACTATTACCTTACGCTTAAATCATGGTATCAGAATGTGCTGAAAAACAGGAAGAACCTTGAGGCCGACTACTGCGAGAGGTTTTTCAGAATGTGGGAATACTATCTGCTCAGCTGCGCCGGCGCTTTCCGCGCAAGACATCTTCAGATATGGCAGCTCCTTCTGACACCCAAAGGAATTACCGGAAGATACCGTGTCCCGAGATAAGGCAATCCATAAAGGAAAATGTCATGCCCCCTGTTAAATAAATGCTCATATTTCACGGGTCAGGCACGGGAATGACTGCCCCCCCTTCTCTCTCGTCACTCGTCTCTTGTCACTCGTCTCTCATCACTTGCCTCTCATCACTTGTCTCTCGT
>JAPHUN010000018.1 GCA_026193435.1 Chlorobium sp. | reverse complement strand
CATCCAGAAAAAAGAAAATCCTCCTGTCCCTTTCCAGAAAACCTTCAACCTCCCGAACCACATCAGTGATCTTCCTGTGCCTGATCCGGTGACCGTTCATAACATGAACATTGCAGAAATCACAACTGTAGGGACAACCGCGCGAAGTCTGAACGACATTTGTAGTAAAGTAGTTACCCGGGTCCAGAATATCTTTTGTAACACTCCGTGACTGCGAAAGATCAGGAAACTCGCCGACCCGGTACTCCTTTTGCAAACGGTCATGCTTCAGATCGACAAGAACATCGCTCCATATCTCATCCGCCTCTCCGATAACAAGCACATCTGCGTGATCCCGGCAGCGCTCTGGAAATATTGTCACATATGGGCCACCAAGAACAACCTTGAATCCCTTCGCACGCAGGAGCGCGGACAATTCAAATGCCGGTTTCACCGCCCCGGTCTGAACACTTATCCCTATAAGGTCCCAGGATGTATCAAGAGGAAACGTTTCAAAACGAAGATCACAGATATGATGTTCAATTCCCGGCACTTCGACCGAACCGAGAATCATCAGGGAAAGAGGAGGAATTGCGAATTGAGCCCTTTTAATGATGTTTTTCAGGAGACTATCCTTGAAATTCTTCAGCACCCCTGTACGCACGGGCGCTTCAAGAAGAGACGGTCCGTCAACGCCGCTGTCGGCAGGCACAAAAACAAGCAGTACTGTTCGTTTCAAATTGAGAGTTCCTCCGAGAAAAAAACTTCTTTATTCGTCCGGTTCCGCTTTCACCTTGCGCAACCGTCCATTCACCATCTTCCTACCCGTCCCCTCCGGCAAGATCCTGCAGCTTTTTCAGTTCAAGAAGCGCATCGAGAGGAGTCATTGTATTGATATTGAGCGCCTTGATCGCGTTCTTCAGTTTTCGTTCCTCTTCTTCAAAGAGGTAGATCTGCCTTGGTTGCGCCTCCCTCGTTCCGGCGCACTCTTTCCCGGAAGAAATCATAACATCCCTTTTTTCCATACCGAAAAGAATTTCTTTGGCCCTTTGTATAACCTCGGCAGGCATACCGGCCATCCTGGCAACCTCTATGCCGTAGCTGTTATCGGACGCGCCCCGCACAATTTTCCTTAAAAAAACCACTTTATCAGCCGTCTCTACAACCGTAGCATTGTAGTTGCTTATGCTGTCAAATCGCTCCTCCAGCTCAGCAAGCTCATGATAATGGGTCGCAAAAAGCGTTCTCGCTCCGATAACAGACTGAATATACTCACTCATTGCCCATGCGATCGACATTCCGTCATAGGTACTTGTACCTCTTCCGATCTCATCGAGAAGAAGAAGACTTTTTCCCGTCGCGTTGTTGAGAATATTTGCCGCTTCGTTCATCTCTACAAGAAATGTGCTCTCTCCGGAAGTGAGATTGTCGGATGCCCCTACCCTTGTAAAAATCCTGTCGACAAGCCCGATTTCAGCGGCGTCTGCCGGCACGAAACAACCAACCTGGGCAAGCAGGACAATCAATCCGTTCTGGCGAAGATACGAGCTTTTTCCTGCCATGTTCGGACCGGTGACCATCAGCATTCGCTGTTTTTTGTCAAAAAAACAGTCATTGGGCACATAGGGTTCGTCAACATGAAGAATACGTTCAAGCACAGGATGGCGTCCATTCTTTATGGAAAGATTCCCGTGCTCCTTAACCTCGGGTTTCACGTAACCGTATGCGTCGGAACAGCAGGCAAAAGAGTGAAGACAATCCAGCTCTGCGACAATTTCCGCGTTCTGCTGAATTTCTTTGGAACAAGCGGTAATCCTGACACAGAGATCACGAAAAAGCTCCTGTTCAAGCATCTGGCTTTTTTCGTCCGCGTTAAGAATTTTAACCTCGTACTCTTTCAACTCGGCAATGGTATACCTTTCCGCGTTAACCAGGGTCTGCTTCTTTTCATAGTAGTCAGGAACCTTGTCACTGTTCGCTTTGCTGACTTCGATATAATAACCGAACACCCTGTTGTACTGGATCTTCAGTGTAGAGATCGCTGTTTTCCGGCGCTCTGCCTGCTGAATCTCCATCAAACCGCTTTTTGCGTTTGACGATACCGAGCGAAGAAGATCGAGTTCAGCGTTGTATCCGCTCCTGATATAGCCACCGTCACGAAGCTTTGCGCCCGCCTCGGGGTCAATAGCGCGTTCTATGATGGAGGTTATTTCATCCAGCAGGTCGAGACCGGAAACAAGTTTTTTCAGCCTGTCGCTTCCGGAATCCTTCAGAAGCGCCTGAATTGCAGGCAGTTTCTGCAGTGACGACCCGAGAGAGCGTACCTCACGGGGCATACTCCGGAAAGTCGCGATCCTTGAAAGCGCCCTTTCAAGATCATGGATCCCGCCGAGACCTTCAGCGAGAGACTTACAAACAGCGCCCTCTTCAATCAGTACTTCGACAGCATCCAGTCTTGCCTGAATCGCATCGATCCTTTTGAGCGGACGAAGCAACCAGCGCCTGAGCAGTCTGGCTCCCATCGGATTACAGGTCTTATCTATCACCTGAAGCAGGCTTCCGCTTGTCGAACCATCCTGCATGGAAGAAATAATCTCAAGGTTTCTCTTTGTCTGCAGATCAAGCGTCATATGATCCCTGGCGTCAACCAGAGCGATCCTGGTGATATACTGCAGACGGTTCTGACGGGTATCAGCCAGATAGTGCAGCACTACCCCGGCGGCTACCCTCGCGGCAAAGGCTGAGTCGATACCGAACCCTTTCAGAGAATGTGTTTTGAAATGTCTTTCTATCACCTGCGAAGCACTCTCTTCACTGAACATCCAGTCATCCAGAATGGTAACCACCACTTCCTGAGGCAGTATTCTGCTGACAGTATCGCTGTAACTCTTATCCCTTGAAGAAAGAAGAATCTCAGAGGGCTGTATGGATTGCAGCATATCCTTCACCTGTTCCGGCTGCAAATCCGCAATCCTGAATTCTGCGGTTGTCACATCTATAAAGGCAACGCCGGCACGACGTTCGCGCCCTTTTTTCATAAAGCACAACGCGCAAAGGTAATTATTATGCTTGTCATCGAGTATCTCATCGCTGTAGGTAACGCCGGGAGTGACGATATCGGTTATCTCCCTCCTTACAAGACCCTTTGCCTGTGAAGGATCCTCAACCTGATCACAGACAGTAACCTTGAAGCCTTTTTTTACCAGACGGGCGATATAACCTTCACAGGCATGATGCGGAAACCCCGCCATAGGTATATCAGCTGAAGCTCCGTTTGAGCGTCGTGTCAGGACAATATTGAGCGCTTCTGAAACCTTGCGGGCATCTTCATAAAATGACTCATAGAAGTCCCCCACACGAAACAGCAGCAGATATTCAGGATAGCGCTCCTTTACCTCGAGATACTGGCGCATCATCGGCGTGTCACTGCCTTTTTTCTTCTCCGGAGTCACCTTCATATATAATT
>JAPHUN010000297.1 GCA_026193435.1 Chlorobium sp. | reverse complement strand
TGATCATCAACGCCGGCATAAAGCAGGGGGTTGAGGTTGATATGGCCGTCATGACTCCCGACGGACTGGTAGGAAGAGTCATTCAGGTTTCGAATAATTACGCGAAGGTCATGCCGGTTATCCATGCAGAGTTCAGTGTCAGTGTGGTCTCTGACAGCAACAGCACACAAGGAATTCTGAGCTGGAACGGAAAGCAGGAACAGCTTGCTCAGATGCACTATGTCCCGTTGAGCAGCTCAATAGGAGTCAATGAAAACATTTACACGGCAGATTTCAGTACCTTTGCCATCAGAGGTATTCCTGTCGGGCAAGTGCTCAATGTAAAACCTGATCAAAAATTTTACCGTGTAGATGTCCGGCTCGGCGCTGACTTCTCTTCACTGAACCGGGTACTGGTTGTAAAAAAAACAACTGACCCGGAAAAAAAGAGTCTGATGGAAAATACCGCGGATGAAGATCAAATACTCGAAAAAGTACAAAACTGAAAAAAGAAAATTCAACGAAACTGTTCGCAAGCTATCCGCTTCGCCCAGGCGTAAGCTCGTCACGTATAGTTTATGAACAAATAGCCATTGATTTCGTGCAACCCTTAGGAAAACCGTGATAAAAAACATTGTCACCGACAGCATTCTTCTCCTGATACTCTGCATTCTGCAGCAGTACGCCTTTTCCCGTCTGGTCATTTTCGGCGCGATGCCGGATATTGTCACCATATTCGTCGCTTTCACTGCCTTGAGATACGGACAGAAGCAGGGAACAACCTTTGGCTTTGCTGCCGGGATTGTGACCGGAATTCTGAGCGGCAATATCGGCATCGAGACATTATCAAAAACCATAGAGGGTTTCATCGCGGGATACTTCCATATCCCGGAAGACAGTCATGCCTCGACTTTGCAGAAAAAGCAGATGTTCTACAAGGGAGTATTTCTTGCAAGCCTTACAGGAAGAATACTCTATACGCTGACGCTCAATGTGCTTTCTTTACCGACGGCCTGGCATATCACCTACTCAATAGGCCTGGCTACCCTGTTGACGATGATTCTGGCCGTACTGTCCTATCAACTTTTTTTAAAAAAAATTCTTGCGAAATAACAGCTCATGGATAAAATTCAGCAGAGAGCATTAACTGTCTCACTGATTGTCATAGCGGTCTTTGCTGTCCTTTTCCTGCGACTCATCTATCTTCAGGTATTCGAATACAAGGAACTTGGTTCGATTTCGGACGCAAACAGTCTGCGGAGAATATGGATACAGCCTCCCAGAGGAAGGATGATCGATCGTAACGGGATTATAGTCGTCGATAACCAGCCGCTCTATACAGTCAAAGTGATTCCTTCCGAGTTCACGGACTCTCTGAAAAAGAGTACCCTTGCGTCCCTGCTTCATATTACCGACGAAAAACTTACGGAAAGGATCAACAAGGGGTTCAAATACAACCGGTTTGCTCCTGTTGCAGTCAGAAGGGACATCGAACCGAAAGAAATGATGCGTTTGAGTGAAAACCTCTGGAAACTTCCCGGGGTGATGATCGATGTTGAAAACAAAAGAAAATATCCTTTAGACCTGCACGCTTCACACCTTTTTGGATATCTCAACTTTATATCCAAAGACCAGCTTGAAGAGATGTCTGAAAAAGGCTACACCCCGGACGATAAAACCGGCAGCAAGGGGCTTGAAAAAACCTATGAAGATCTGCTCAGAGGAGAAAAGGGGGCACGTTTCGAACTGGTTAATTCAATCGGCAGGTTTGCCGGGGAATTTGAAAACGGTGCGAGAGACCGTCCTTTTGTCAATGGCACTGATCTTCATCTGACTCTCGACGCGGGACTGCAGCAGCTTGCAGAAGAGCTGATGCATAACACGGGGAAATCAGGGGCCGTAGTTGCAATTGATCCGAACGACGGCGGAATTCTCGCCATGACCAGCCTGCCGGATTACGATCTGGAAATTTTAAACGGCACAACCGATGGAAAAAAGTGGACTGAAATAGTACAGGACCCTGAAAAACCGCTCTTTAACAGAGCGATACAGGCATCCTATCCTCCGGGCTCTGTCTACAAACTGCTTCTGGCCATAGCGGCTCTTGAGGAAAATGTGATAACACCTGAAAAAAAGATCTTCTGTTCAGGAGTATTCAGGCTCGGACGCGGCCGTTTTCTTTGTCATGGCGGACAGGGGCATGGCCCGGTCAATCTGGAACGCTCCATTGTAGAATCATGCAACACCTACTACTATAATCTCATATTCGACCTTGGTTTTGAACAATGGACACGCTACGGAAGGATGTTTGGATTTGGAAAAACAACGGGTATCGACCTTTCTGGTGAGCGTTCTTCACCGCTTCCCTCGACTGAATATTATGATAAACGGTATGGAAAAGGCAAATGGACAAAGGGCTATCTTGTCAGCCTTGCTATCGGACAGGGGGAGTTGAACACAACGCCCCTCCAGCTTGCCGCGTTTACGGCAACAATCGCCAACAAAGGCACCTGGCATCAGCCACATGTTGTCAAAAGCTACCAGTCATACGACAGCGACACGATTGTACCGCTCGATTTCAAAAAAAACAAGCTGCCGATCTCCGAGAAAACCTTTGAAAGAGTTCGCGAGGCGATGTTCGGAGTCGTTGAACGGGGAACCGGAAGGCTCGCTGCGGTCGAAAATGTCAAGGTCGCAGGCAAAACCGGAACCGCCCAGAACCCTCACGGCAAGGATCATGCCTGGTTTGTTGCTTTCGCACCGCTTGAAAAACCAACGATAGCCGTCGCTGTACTTGTTGAAAACGCCGGTTACGGGGGCAGTATTTCAGCACCTATAGCTGGAAAGCTGATTAATTATTATGTTAACGGTCCTGACACCTCGGCAACCGACACGCTATCGGTCAGTGCAGCGCTGACAGACAGCAGCAAAACAGAACCAGCGACTGAATGATCTATAAAGATGACCAGGAGCTCATCAAGAGCTATCTGAAAGATACGAGCAACATGCAGGATGGTCACACCCCGGGGGTGTACTTTCCCGAAACCGTCGGGGATGTTTCTGAACTCCTCGGGAAGTGCTCCTCATCAGGAAAACGCCTTGTTATCGCAGGCAACGGGACAGGCACCACAGGAGGAAGAATACCGTTCGGCGACTATGTCATGACCATGGAAAAACTCAACCGCATCAGGGAACCTGTGCAGTGCGGTGAGAAGAGCGCAATCATGACTGTAGAAGCAGGAGCACTGCTTGAAGATATTCAGCGTACCGCGAAACAGAGCGGCTGGCTCTATCCTCCCGACCCTACCGAAAAACTCTG
>JAPHUN010000224.1 GCA_026193435.1 Chlorobium sp. | reverse complement strand
TGTTCTGTAGGGTCTTCCGTTGTCAAGATCGTCATATCGTTCAAGGTAGGTGCATTCCGGAAGCACAACGTCGGCGTATCCGGTAACCTCCATCGGAAGCGTATCGACCACGACCATGAAATCCAGCTTGTCGATCGCTTCGAGAGCGGTTTTTCTGCCGAAGGTCACGGTTTCCGGTACGTTCACGCCATAGACCATCCACGCCTTGATATCACCTTCGATCGTTTTTTCCACGATTTCATGGGAGCCCAGCGTGTTGGATGATACGTTTTTTACGAAGAAGGGAAATTTGCTATAGCACTCCTTTTCAAATGCCGGGTGGGGGTGCGCTTCAGGTTTGGGGAGATCGAATGTGCCGAATTTCACGACACCGCCGGGCATCTTGTAGTTGCCTGCCAGCGCGTTGAGGATCGCGATGGCACGGACCCTCTGCGTGCCGTCAGAATACCAGTTGGTTCTGCGTCCGGGGTGCACCGCCGCGTTGGGCGCGTGGCTCGCGAACTCTCTCGCGATTGTTCTGATATCGTCCGCCGGAATATCGGTTATCTCCGCTGCTTTTTCAGGAGTCATTTCGCTGACTTCATCCCAGAGTTCATTCAGACCGACAGTGTAGCGGTTGACGAATTCGCGATCATATCTGTTTTCGCTGATCATGACATGCATGATCGCCTGCATCATGGCGATATCGGTCGCAGGCTTGATCGGAAGCCATTTTTCGGCTTTTCCGGCAATGGTTGAGAATCTCGGGTCGAATACCACGATTTTCAGGCCTCTCCGGATACCTTCCGATAGTTCCTGTACCGCCGTATTATGCATGTTTTCACCGTAGTGAGTGCCGAAAAAAATAAGGTATTTACTGTTTATGATATCGATGCCTTCAGGTGTTCCGGCGGGATGTCCGTAGGTGAGATTGAAGGCTTCGCGCCTCGGGCCGCAGCAGAAATCGTAGGAGGGCTTGGCGAACTGGTTGACCCCTATGCCCTTGAACATGCTTTTGAAGAAGGAAACGCCGTAGCCGTGATGAAGCATCGCGATGGAGCCGGGGCCGTGTTTCTCTCTGGTCTTGTAGAACCCTTCCGCCACAGCGGTGATTGCTTCGTCCCAGGAGGCTTTTCTGTAGGTGCTCTTGCCTCCTTTTTTCTCCCTGATCAGCGGATGGGCCAGACGGTCAGGGTCATAGATCTGGCCGATGCCTCCGGTGCCTCTCGGGCAGAGTCTTCCGTTACTGAGCGGATGATGTTCCGAACCTGTTATTTTATAGATCTTGCCATCTCTCACATGCGCTGCTATGCCGCAGCGCCAGAAACAGTGTTCGCAGAATGAGTAAACGACTTTTTCTCCGTTCTCATCAGCCAATGCGCTGGAGCTGCCGGTGAGCACTTCGCCTACTCCGTATGACGCGGCAGCAGCCCCGGCTAAAAACAGTGAAGATATCTTTAAGAAATCTCTGCGGTTTACATTCCGGCCATGGTTCATGTTCATGGTTTCCTGATTCTGGTTTTTGTTTTCCGGTAACGTGATTCCCGAGGCCGGGGGGCTCTGCCTGCTGAGGTGAGATCCCGTGCGGCTCATATGAAATACTACTGTGGCGGCAGGTGGTTACTTCATCGGTTACTTTTGTTCTGCATGCAGTCTTGAAGAATGGTATTCTGTGTTCTCAATTGTTATATGCATACAGTGTGCCGGATATATTGCAGGAATGAATATAGGATATGAATAATTTCGATGCAAAATTAAAAATATATGTTTTATTGCTTTTGTTATCTGCTATTAATAAAATCATATAACGATTTATTTGCTTTCGTTTGTTAACGATTATTATTGATAACGATCGTTATTTTTTCTATATATGGCTATATGTGTATTTATTGTTTCGCTTTTTCCTGTGCGATATATAATTCCTGCGGTTCATGTTGTTGATGGCGCCTGATTCCGTGTCCCGGAAGTGATGTTTCATCCTGAAATTTTTACCTGATATTGGTGGTTTGTATGCATATTCCCTGAGCAAAAGAGTATTTTACACCAACATGTTGATCCCGTAATTCCGTTGCCGGTTATGGATGTAATCCGATTGAAAAAAGGTCACGATCTCGCACTGCAGGGCCAGCCTGAAAAACAATTGTTCAGTGCAGGGCGGTCGACCCTTCTGAAAATCAGGCCTGCTGATTTTCGGGGGATCAAGCTGAAACTGATGGTAAAGGAGGGTGATCATGTCAGGACAGGCTCTCCGGTGTTGTACAGCAAAACCCACCCGGATCTGTTCGTTACCTCGCCGGGATCGGGCCGGATATCCCGTATTGTATCGGGTGAGCGGCGCGTCATCAATGAGATTGTCATTGATCTTGACAAGACCGACTCATTCGAGGCGTTTGAGCGCTTCAATGAACAATCCATTGCATCACTTTCTCCTGAAAGGATAAAGGAGCAACTGCTTCGTTCAGGTTTGTGGCCTGTTATCAGGCAGCGTCCGTTTTCAACGGTGGCAAATCCTGATATCGTGCCAAAAGCGGTTTTTGTTTCAGCGATGCCTACTGCGCCGTTCGCCCCTGACACCGATTATCTGCTTGAGCAGGACGACAGGGGATTTCAGAGCGGCCTGTCCGTTTTGAAAAATCTGACTGGTCGTCCGGTACATCTTGTTATTGGAAGGAACGCCTCGCATCCTTTGCTTACCAGGGCCAAAGATGTTGTTCTTCACGCTTTCACCGGCCCGCATCCTGCTGGAAATGTCGGTATTCATATTCATCATATTGCTCCGATACGGAACCGGGACGACAGTGTCTGGTATCTATCCCTTCAGGATGTGTCAAGAATCGGTAAACTTTTTTTGACCGGGAAATACCCTGTTGAAAAAATCATCACTGTCGGAGGTTCCTCTGTAGAAAAGCGGCTCTACATGAAAGTTCGTCAGGGAATGATGCTGAATGATATTCTGAGGGATAACCGGTTTGATGAAAACTCCCGGCTGATTTCCGGAGATGTACTGACCGGAGAGATACGCATGCCTGAAGAACCTTTAGGGTTTTATCATGAGATACTTTCGGTTATTCCTGAAAACAGTGACCGTCCTTTTATCGGATGGCTCAGGCCGGGGCTGCGTAACTATTCCGTGACCAATCTGTTTCTGTCCCGCCTGATGAATAACAGGGGCGCCGGTCTCGATACCAGAATGCACGGAAGTCCAAGGGTTATCATTCCCTTCGGGAATATCGAGTCGGTACTTCCCATGGATATTCTTCCGACCTTCCTGATAAAGATGATTATTGCCAGGGATATTGATGAAATGGAGAAACTGGGTATCTACGAATGCGACCCTGAAGATTTCGCGCTCTGTTCTTTTGTTGACGCGTCGAAAATGGAGATTTCTGAAATCATCAGGGAAGGTCTGGAGTATGTTGAAAAGAACGGATAGCAGATGGCTTCGCTCGAACAATTGTTTACGATGAGTATATGAGACGTTTAAGAAACATTCTTGACCGTATCGAACCCGATTTCCAGGAGGGGGGACGGTGGAACAGGTTTGCTCCTCTCTATGAGATGGTCGATACCCTTTTATACGTCCCTGGAACGGCTACATCTCTTGCCCCGCATGTACGCGATGCTGTCGATATGAAGCGCTCGATGATTACCGTGATCGTCGCGCTTCTGCCGGCCCTTTTCTTTGGCATGTACAACACCGGCTATCAGGTCTCTCCCGAGGCGGGTTTCCTGCAGAATATGCAGACAGGCGTTCTGGCTGTTCTGCCTCTCATTCTTGTATCCTACATTGTAGGCGGTCTGTGGGAAGTGCTGTTTGCCGTTGTGCGCCGTCATGATATCAACGAAGGATTTCTCGTTACAGGGCTGCTCCTGCCGATGACCCTGCCGCCGGGTATTCCGCTCTGGATGGTTGCGGCGGGCATCTCCTTCGGGATTGTTATCGGCAAGGAGGTAACCGGCGGAACCGGATACAACATTTTCAATCCGGCGCTTGTGGCCCGTGCCTTTATCTTTTTTGCCTATCCCGGACAGATGTCGGGTGATCCTGTGTGGTCGCTTGCCGATGAGCTGACCGCGGCGACTCCTCTTGCTGCGGCATCCTCTGTTCAGGGGGCTGATGCCGTGGGGCTTGTTTCAGGTGCAGGATACAGTATGAGCGATATGTTCCTGGGGTTTGTTCCGGGTTCTGTCGGAGGCACATCCACTCTTGCCATTCTTGTCGGGGCAGCGTTACTTCTTGTTACAAGAATCGCCAACTGGAGGATCATGGCCGGAGGGGTTGCCGGTATGGTCGCCACTGCGTTGCTTGCAAACATGATTGCACCGGCTTCACAGAATTCAATGCTCTCGCTGACTCCCCTCTACCATCTGGTTATGGGCGGTTTTGCATTCGGCATTGTTTTTATGGCTACCGACCCGGTCAGTGCTTCCCAGACAAATGCCGGGAGATGGATATATGGTGTTCTGATCGGTTTTTTTTGCGTGTTGATCCGCGTCCTGAATCAGGCCTTTGTTGAAGGCATCATGCTCTCTATTCTGCTTGGCAATGCTTTCGCGCCGATGATCGACTACTTTGTGCTGCAGCAGAATATCGCAAAAAGAAAGAGGGCTTATGCAAAGCAGTAACAGTTATACATATTTTTTCGTCATAACGATGGCCGTTATTTCCGCCCTGCTTCTCTCGATGCTGAAAATAAACCTGCAGGAGCGGCAGGAGTTCAACAAGGCGCTCGATACGAAAAAAAACGTACTGAAAACTGTCGGTCTGCTTGAGCCGGGTATGAGCGGCAGTGAAGTCGAAGAGCTCTACACGACGAAATTCACCCAACAGACAGTAACGGACAGTGATGGAAACGAGAGGGAGTATTATATCTACGGCTCGCTTCAGAGCCCTGAAGGGTATATTCTTCCGGTGTCCGGAAAGGGGGTATGGTCTACCATCAATGGTTTTATCGCGCTGGAACCGGATAAAAATACCGTTAAAGGCATATCGTTTTACGATCACGGAGAAACGCCGGGGCTTGGAGGAGAGATTGAAAAAGATGCATTTGCAAACCGGTTCAGAGGAAAGAAAATCTTCCGGGACGGCGAGCTGGTTTCAATCACTATAGCAAAAGCCAGGCTCGAGGAAGAGAGTGAGCATGCGGTTGACGGGATAAGCGGCGCATCACTGACTACGGGCGCAATCAACACGTTTTTGCGGAAAAACCTTACAGACTATCTCCAGCTGCTGAGATAAGCGTATGAAGAGGACTCATCATGGCGATAAAGAAAGCGTTTGATACATTTGCCGGACCTCTTGCAAAGAGCAATCCGATTACGACGCAGGTGCTGGGTATCTGTTCCGCACTTGCGGTTACCGTCAAAATGGATACGGCGCTGGTGATGTCCGCCGCGCTGGTCTTTGTGCTTGTCGGTTCCAACACTATAGTCTCAGCATTACGTAACCTGATTCCTTCAAGGGTCAGGATCATCGTCATGCTGACCATTATCGCGACACTGGTTATCTGTATCGATCAGATTCTCAAGGCGTTCCTGTTCGATATCAGCAAGCAGCTGAGTATTTTTGTCGGTCTGATTATCACCAACTGCATTGTTCTCGGCAGGGCAGAGGCCTTCGCCCTCAAGAACACCATAGGGGAATCGGCCCTCGACGGATTGGGAAACGGCATAGGGTATGGTTTGATCCTTCTGCTGGTAGCGGGCGCAAGGGAGTTGCTGGGAAGCGGCACCATGCTTGGTATCCAGATTGTTCCCCGGTTTCTCTACGTCGATCAGGGCGGATGGTATGTCAATAACGGTTTTATGCTGCTTGCTCCCGGCGCGTTTATCATACTCGGGCTGCTTGTTTGGGTGCAGAGAACCATAACCGGTTATACGGAGGAGTAATGGAACAGGTCGTGCATTTACTCAGCCTTGCGGTTGAAACCATATTCATCAAGAACATCCTGCTTGCCTACTTTCTCGGGATGTGCTCGTTTCTTGCTATTTCCAAAAAGGTGGAAACCTCTATCGGTCTGGGTCTTGCAGTTGTTTTTGTAAACGGTATCACTGTCCCTGTAAACTGGATGATTACCAACTACCTCCTCGACAAAGGGGCTCTGCAATGGACCGGGATCGCGGGAATGGAGCAGGTCGACCTCGGCTTTCTGACCTTTATTGTTTTCATTGCCACCATTGCGGCAATGGTGCAGCTTGTTGAAATGATCCTTGACAAGGTCAGTCCTACCCTGTATCAGTCACTCGGTATTTTTCTGCCGCTGATAGCGGTAAACTGCGCTATTCTTGGTTCATCGCTGTTCATGGTGGAACGGGAGTATGACCTTATGGAGGCTACCGTATTCGGTGCGAGCGCAGGAATCGGTTTTTTTCTCGCGATCGTTACTCTGGCTACCATGCGTTATAAATTGAAATACTCAAATGTTCCTAAAGGTTTGAGAGGTCTTGGCATCGCGATGCTATTAACCGGCCTGATCTCCATGGCCTATATGTCGTTCTCCGGAATCGATCTGTAAGGGGTAACGAATAATTTGTTCTGCGTCTCGAATACTTTGCCGGCATTGCACGAAATCCTTCTGTGCGTTTTTCTGCACTCCGGTTTTCGTGCTTTGTCCGCATGCTGCTCCAGACACGCACGAGATCTGCCGGTATCTTTATTTGTGCTTCACGCTAACTGAGTTAATAGAATTCTATCAATGCTTGTCGCTCTCTCAGCTGTACTGGTTTTTGTGGTGATAGTCCTGCTGCTTGTCGCTCTGCTCAATGCCGCGGCCAGTAAGCTGTTGCCGCAGGGAAAGGTTACGGTGACGATCAACGATGATCCTGACTACGCCCTGTCGGTCAGCCCGGGACGAAGTCTGCTGTCCACACTTTCCGACGAAAAAATTTTCATTCCGTCGGCTTGCGGGGGCGGAGGCACGTGCGGGATGTGCAAGTGCCGGATCACCGAGGGAGGCGGTCAGGTGCTTCCGACAGAGCTGAACCATGTCTCGCGGGCCGAGGTGAAGCAGGATGTACGCCTGGCCTGTCAGGTGAAGGTCAGGGAGGAGATGAAGGTGTATGTTCCTGAAGAGATCTTCAATATCCGTCAGTGGGAGTGCACGGTTCGTTCCAATGCCAACGTCGCTACGTTTATCAAAGAGCTGGTTCTGCAACTTCCGGAAAATGAAAAACTGGCGTTCAGGGCGGGCGGCTATATCCAGATCGATATTCCCGAGTACAGGGAAATCCTGTTTTCAGATTTCACTATCGGAAAGGAGTACAGGGATGACTGGGATAAATTCACTATGTGGCAGCTTGTCGGCCGGAACAGGGAGTCGACCTTTCGGGCCTATTCGATGGCTAATCATCCCGCTGAAGAGGGTGTCATCATACTGAACGTTCGTATCGCTACTCCTCCTCCGGACAAGTGGGAAAAAGTGTCTCCAGGCGTAGGATCATCATACATTTTCAATCTGAAGCCAGGCGACAAGGTTCGTATTTCAGGTCCTTACGGGGAGTTTTTTATAAAAGAGACAGACAGGGAGATGGTTTATATCGGCGGGGGAGCGGGAATGGCCCCGATGCGGTCACACATTTTTCACCTGTTCAAAACCATGAAAACCCGCAGGAAGGTTTCCTTCTGGTATGGAGCGCGGTCGAAAAAAGAGATGTTTTACGATGAAGAGTTCAGGGCAATTGCCGGTGAATTTCCCAACTTCAGCTACCATGTCGCCCTTTCTGACCCTCAGCCCGGCGATGACTGGGACGGTCCGACCGGCTTCATTCACAACGTCCTGTATGAGAACTATCTCAAGGCTCATGAAGAGCCGGAGGAGATAGAGTACTACATGTGCGGTCCACCGATAATGATATCGTCAGTGGACAGGATGCTTTACAGCCTTGGCGTCGAGAAAGAGATGATCGCCTACGACGAATTTTCTTAACCTGAATAATTCATGTGAGTTCGAAAACTCGAATTGTAGAAATATACATTGAGCCGATCATGTACCGGGATTCCCTCCTGAAAACCGGTAAAAAAGCTCAAAACCACATACAGTCATGCCGCC
This sequence comes from Chlorobium sp., assembly GCA_026193435.1. Taxonomy (GTDB): domain Bacteria; phylum Bacteroidota; class Chlorobiia; order Chlorobiales; family Chlorobiaceae; genus Prosthecochloris. Next base: position 9,275 of record JAPHUN010000224.1, on the reverse strand, counting down.
CTGTGTAATAATATTACACGGGGTGATCCGGCATCCATGCAGATCCCGGCACCAACGATGGATTCCCGTGTCAAGCACGGGAATGACAGATGAGTGGCACGGGAGTGTTGGTAGAGTTACAAGGGTTGATGGAAAAGTTACACTTGAATGACAGAAGAGATTCTCTTTCTTTCAGAGTACACGGCTGCTTTGCTGAGTACAGTAGTTGACAGTGGTGTTTTCTTATTGCTTTTTCAGTGCTTTGGGCACAATAACCACGGGGACGCTGGTTTCATTCACCAAACCTGAGCAGACGGAACCGACAAAAAAATGGTAGAGGTTTTTGTGACCGTGTGAACCGAGAATGATCAGGTCAACCTGTTCTTTTTCAGCCTGTTCGACAATCACCTGTAAGGCATTACCGTGAACCAGGGACACCTTGGCGTCAACTCCATAATTGTTGAGGTCATCCGAGATGTTCTGCAGGATTTTGAAATTCCGATCATGCAGAATCGGGACACTATCACCCTCCTCAGAAGAATCGGGCTGATGGTAGTATTTTTCAGGGGGTTGATACTGTGGATCGATAGTCGGGTGGAATTCAATTCCCTGGCCTTCCTCGGGCAGAACGTGAAGCAGGATTACTGTTGAAGAGGATGCGTGAGCAATTTTTCGTACGCTGGAGACTACGTTATCGGTCACGTCGGATAAATCAAGGGCGGCAAGTATTCGCATGATCGTTTCTCCTCAGGCTTTTTGTTCACTTCACTCAGTAACCGGCCACCTCCAGAGTTAATGCTGAAAGGAAAGGCCTCAATGTGTTCTTTTCTTTCCGTTTTCTTCAGACAAAGATCTGGAAGCCTGTATCTGTTCTTCAGGAGTATTGATGTTCTGAAGACGAAGAGGATCCTTTACTGAAAGGTAATGAATGGGAAAATCTTGAAGAAATGATCGCAGGGAATTGTTTCCTGCAGCATGCCGCATGATAAGCGGAAGTCTGCTTTTGGGTTCGTAGATCGTGCAGAGCGGTTCGGGTGTTTTTGTATCATTATGCCGGTAGGACGTCGCGAAGGAGAAAGGATCGCGTTGACGAACAAGCTCATGCAGAAGCGCATGGTCGATGAACGGCAGGTCACATGCGCAAACAAGCCATGATGTTTCTGAAGAGAGCTTCTGCGCTGAGAGCAGGCCTCCAAGGGGGCCGATCTCCAGATAGCTGTCGGCAATAAGCGGAAATCCGAATTCACGGTAACCGTCCTGTTGCTCCGCACGGCAGGAGAGGTAGACCTGTTGGCAGTGATGCCGCATCATTTCCGCCGTGTGCATGAGTTGGTTCCGCGTATGGTAGGTGATGAGAGCTTTGTCCGTACCCATCCGTCGGCTTTTTCCTCCAGCGAGAACCAGTCCGGAAAGAGGTTTGCCGGAAACGATGCTGAGAAACCGGTTGACGATGAAGTCGGCAATCCCGTCAATGTTGTCCCGATGAAAGACAGGGAGACCGGGAAAATCAGGAATGGCGGCAGGTTCAGGAGCGACCAGGGCGACAACATGTGTAACGGTTTGTGAACGGATGAGCTCAAGTATTTTGAGCTCTTTGTCAACAACAACAATTTTTGGAAGAGGGAGTTCTTTGAGCCCTTCAACCATGAGCATGTCAACAGCAAGCAGGGAGGTCTGCGTCAGAAGCGGATCAGGGGCAGACGATCCAATCAGGGCGTGCTTTTGAGGGTCAGAGAGCATGACGACGGAAGCCCCTGATTCGCAGACTATAGAGGAGTCCTTGCCTTCCTGGTCGATGTCGAAAGAGTGGCAGCCGTGTTTGTAGTAGCCGATAGTGAAGCGTCTGCTCAGTTGAGAGACAAGACGGGAGATCAACCGGGTTTTTCCCGAGTTGGAGTAACCGCAGAAGGCGATTTCAAAAGGATGAAAGGAACTGTCCGATCCGCTGCTCATGTGGGCTTTCTTTTTCCGGTTATTCATCAGCTTTTCTGATCACTATGCATCAACACGGGGAACTCTTCAGTGTCCCCCGCAGTTGCATTCACTGTAAGAAGAAGTCTTACGTTGTCGCATGAACAGGAGAAGAAAAGAGAATGAGACTCTTTACTGCACGTGAATTGAGTGGAAAAAGCAACCCATGAAAACTATGTCTGAGAACGGCTGTGTTGTGTCTGTCGCTCGATTAATAGAAACAAAGCAGCAACGACACCGGGTACCCAGAAGAGAAGCGTCAACAGTCCAACAAGCATAATTGTCCCGACTTCTCTGTCAAGAACCGCAGCTGGTGGGCAGATGATGGCGAGGATCCATTTGCGAAAGTCTATCATAGTTGGTCTCCGGATTAAGGGTTCATTTTTCAAAATTTACTATTTCTCGGATCAAGTCGCAATGGTAAATGGGTCATTTTGTATGAAATAGCTTGTGAACGCTGTTGCTTTGTTGCAAAATTCCGTGAAAAGTATAAATTACTACCCCCCGATCATTGATCAGTGAATGAGTGATCACTACGGATCAAATCCGCTGATCCTGTGCAGAAGCAGCGATTCAGGATTGTTAACATAAATATGAAATAGCTTGCAGAATACATTTCATCCTGACATGGTTTTGGATGATGTTGAGGAGGTGCTCGATGAGCCGAATTTCAATAATCCCAATACCTCCCCGGACCCGCCAAGCCCTTACGCAGATCTTGAAAAGAAGTTCCGAAAGAACAAATTCAACAAGAAAAAGAACTATTACCCCGAGCTTTTCGGCACTCAGGGAGTAGAGCAGTCCGAAGCACAGAAAGTGACGGGCAACAAGGTCAGGAAAAAGAAGGCCGCAAAGCCGAAACGAAAGCCGACATCAAAAAACAAGCGGTATTCGCAGAAGAAAGGGCAGAACAGAAATGCCTGAAGTCGTTTCAGCGGTACTGATTGTGTCTGTCGGCTGAAAATAATATGTTTAAACCTGATGGTTACACTTGAAATCTTCTTCCTGTACCGTTAGTTTTTCAGGAGAAGTGGATTTGCCATTTTTAAAATTACTGTACTATGTTGCTTATCAATCGTTTTATCGGACTTATAGAAGATCATGCTGAATCACTTTCCCTGACATGGGTGGACGAAGTCCGGTCTAATGCGCTTACCAGCGGATACTCGAAGTATTCCAAAAAAGAGCTGCATGATATCGTCTACTCCCGTTTCAGAAGACTGGGGAAGTGGGTAGCGAAACAGGAAAATATTGACAAAGAGATTGCCCTGAACTTCCGCGAAATGGGCAAAGAGCGCGCCGAAGCCGGTATTAAGTCCAGTGAGATGATTTACTCACTCATTCTTGAACGTGATATGCTGCTTGCCTACGTCAAGGAACAGGGAATTGTCACCGAAGGGATCGATCTCAATCGAGCGATACAGTTCAGTGAACAGCTCAATTATTTCTATGACAAGGCGATCTATTTCGCGCTTGTAGGCTATGAGCATGTTTTGTGTGTCTGTCCAACCTCGGGAGATGAGAACGAATTCAACAAAACACTCGAGGGCTTCAAGCACTGGCTCATTCGGGAGTGACTTTTTTGCCGGAAAATACTGTTTCAGGGGCCTGCGGAGCCCCTTTTTTTATGTGTGACAAAACGTTTGAAATACATGCTCATCGCGGCGCCAGGTCGGTGTATCCGGAAAATACTCTTCCCTCGTTCCTGAAGGCGGTTGACCTCGGGGCTGATGCTCTGGAACTCGACCTCTGTGTTTCCGGAGACAACCGGATCGTGGTTTCACATGACCCGTATATGAAAGCAGGATTGTGTTCGGCCCCTGACGGCAAAGTGCTTGCGAAGCAGGATGAACGGCAGTACCTGCTCTATGCCATGAAATATGCTGATATTCTCCGTTTTGATTGCGGACACGCTTCAGATGAAGTCCCCTGCCGTTTCGAGGTTCGGGCAGTGAAGCCGGTTCTCGAAGAGGTATTTCGGGTTGTCGAGGAGCGGTTGGAATCTTCCGGCAGAGCGCGTGGTGTCATCTACAATATCGAGGTAAAGTCAGGTGTTGAAGGAGATGGTCGTCTGCACCCGCCACCTGAGGAATATGCGCATCTCGTTGCTGACCTTATTGAACGTTCGGGGGTTGCTTCTCGTGTTCGGATACAATCGTTCGATCCCCGGATTCTCAAAGCGATCAGAGACATTTCTCCGGCGCTTGACACGGGACTGCTGATAAAGAAAGGACAGGATCTATTCGACCAACTTGACAGTCTCGGTTTCAAGCCGGAGTATCTGAATCCTTTTTTCCGGCTTGTAGACCGCACTCTTGTGGAGCGGCTGCATCGCCGGAATATCCGGATTATCCCCTGGACTGTCAATAGGCCGGAGTCGATGCGTGCTCTTGCGGCTATGGGGGTGGATGGTATTATCACCGATTATCCCGGGATGGCGTTGAACGTGTTTAATCGCTGAAGTCTATGGGCAAACCTGCAAATACAGCACTGACCTTCCGGACACTGACTGACGCTTACGGGCGCAGTATCGATTATGCCCGGATTTCGGTGACTTCACGGTGTAATCTTCGCTGCGTCTACTGTATGCGTGAAGAACATCAGCGACACCATTCTCCTGCCGGAGAGCTGACGACAGAAGAGATTTTCCGGTGTGTCGAGGCGCTTGCGGGATCCGGTGTCAGAAAGGTACGTTTTACCGGCGGGGAGCCGCTTATACGCAAGGACATTGTCGATCTGGTGCGTTACGCGAAAGCTGTGGACGGTATCGAGACAGTTTCACTGACCACAAACGGTGTTCTGCTTGATCGCTGTTTTGAGGATCTTCTTGGTGCGGGCCTCGACGGGATCAACCTGAGTCTCGATACGTTTGACCCTGATCGTTACAGGAATATTACCCGCAGAAACCTGCTGCACAAGGTATCAGAAAATCTGGATAGATTGCTGCGCTATGCCGGTTCACTGAAGGTAAAGATCAATGTTCTTCTGCTCAGGGAGATCAACAGCAGTGAGATCGGACGCTTTACAGAATTGACCCGTCACGATCGTGTAACGGTCAGGTTCATGGAGTTGATGCCGTTTGACGATAATCAGATCTGGCGTACAGGAAAATTCATGGGTGCGGAAAAAATTCTCGAGGCGCTCACGACGATCTATCCGGAACTGGAGGCAAGAGAGGGAAAGACTACCGAGCATTTCAGTTTTTCTTTGCCCGGTTACAAGGGTTCTGTTGCAATTATTCCGGCCTATACCCGTAATTTCTGTAGTACGTGCAACCGGCTGCGGATTACTGCTGACGGGAAGATCATAAGCTGCCTCTATTCCGGAGATGGCGTTGAACTCCTTCCGGCCCTGCGTGGCGGTGCTGAAAGAGAGGTATTGACCTCTCTGCTTCAGAAGGCCGTAAGCAAAAAGCCGGAAGACGGCAGAGAGGCGGGCAGAGGAGCCCGGGGAACCAGTATGTCGGAGATCGGAGGATAGGGGGGACGTGTTAGGTGTTAGGTGCCAGGTGTTAAGGGGGGAGGAAGTAGTGCTGAGTGCTGAGCAATGAGTGTGGGATGTGGCTGGTTAGCTGGATGGCTGAATAGCTGAGTTGCCGGATAGCTATCTCGCTGTCAAGCTATCCGGCGAGTTTGATTTTATTACTCGTTACAAGTCACTGCTTCAACTATCTTCCCCTTAGTACTGGTCACTGGTCATACAGCGTAACTATTTCGAACGAATCAACAGGTGGACAGACATGTCAGATTTTTCACATCTCGATGAGAACGGGAATGTACGAATGGTGGATATATCGGTGAAGCCGGGAACCATGCGGACGGCATCTGCTTCCGGATGTATAACCATGCGGCCTGAAACCATCCGGCGTTTACAAACGGGTGATATGCCGAAAGGCAATGTACTGACTACTGCCAAAGTTGCCGGTATTCAGGCGGCCAAGCAGGCTGCGAACCTTATTCCGCTCTGTCATCAGCTCAGCCTTTCATGGGTCGATATCGAGTTTGCTCTGGAAGACGATCGCATTTCGATACGAGCGACAGTAAAAACAAAAGAGGCTACCGGTGTTGAGATGGAGGCGCTTACCGCTGTGACGGTTGCCGCGCTGACGATCTACGATATGTGCAAGGGAGTTGACAAGTCCATGGGAATCCATGAGATCAGGCTGGAGAAGAAGAGCGGTGGGAAAAGCGGGATATCGTCCGGTTTCAGGCCGCGAACGGCTATTCTTGTCGTTTCAGATTCAATTGCATCCGGTCGAGCGGTTGACAGTTCTGGTGCGCTGCTGAGAGAAGGATTTGAATCCGCGGGTTGCATTGTGGATATGTTCAGCGTTGTTCCTGATGAGCCGGACCGCATCGCCGATACCGTTGACCTGTGGATTGCCGGGGGCGCCGAGCTTGTGGTGGTTTCCGGCGGAACCGGTCTCGGGCCGAGAGACGTTTCGGTGGAGACGCTGCTGCCGAAATTCACCCGAAGACTGCCGGGTATCGAACAGGCGCTCTTTCAGTGGGGGCAGGGGAAGATCAGAACGGCAATGCTTTCGAGGCTCGCTGCCGGTACTATCGGTTCTTCCGTTGTTCTCTGCCTTCCGGGAAGCCAGGGCGCCGCGAGGGACGCCCTTGAAGTGCTTGTGCCAGCGCTGTTTCACGCATTTGACATGATTAACGGGGGAGGTCACTGATGACAGGTGTCAGAGAGGCTCATGAGATCATTGCCGCAGCTATCCGTGAGGTACCGGTTGCAACCATGCCGCTTGAAACAGCTCAGGGGCAGGTGCTGGCCGAAGAGATCGTTGCCGGTTTTGCCCTGCCGGGATTTGATAATGCGGCCATGGACGGTTTTGCCGTTCAGTGGGCGGATATTCAGGAAGCGTCAGGGGAAAATCCGGTAACGCTCAGGGTTCTTGAGGAAATTTCAGCGGGAAACATGCCTCGGGAGACGGTGAGCTCCGGATGCTGTGCCCAGATTATGACCGGTGCGCCCATGCCCGAAGGAGCGGATACGGTCGTTATGTTTGAGAATACCAGCGGTTTCGGCGGGAGCGAGGTTGCTGTTTTCAAGGCTCCGGAGTTTCGTGCAAACGTCCGGTATGCAGGAGAAGAGGTTCCTGAAGGAGAACTGCTTCTGTCCAGGGGCGTTCGTCTCACTCCCGCGGAAATCGGCGTGCTGGCTGCATTCGGAAGAAAAGAGGTGCAGGTCTATCGTCGCCCGAAGGTTGCGATAGTCACGGTCGGCGATGAACTTCGCTTGCCGGGTGAGCAGCTTGAAGGATCGTCGATCTACAACAGCAACCGCTATTCACTTGCAGCCTGCGTTGTGAGTTCCGGCGCGACGATAGCCGGTCTCTGGCAGGTTTCGGACGATCCCCGGGCCATAGGGAAGGCTCTCGATGAGGCGCTTGGTTCATGCGACCTGCTCATCACCGCCGGAGGGATCTCGACCGGCGAGTATGATTACATGCAGCGACTGCTTACCGATCTTAATGTCGAACAGAAGTTCTGGAAGGTGGCCCAGAAACCGGGAAAGCCGTTCTTTTTCGGCAGGAGTAAAGAGGGATCTGTGGTTTTCGGCCTGCCGGGCAACCCGGTATCGTCTCTGGTTTGTTTTCTCGAATACTGTATGCCCGCGCTTTCAGCCATGCAGAACAGCCGGTATCACGGGAAAATCGAAGCGGAGCTTTTCGAGCAGTTTCCTGCTGATAAAAAACGCTATCGTTTCCTGTTCGGCCGGATATGGCAGAAAGACGGGAGGCTCTTCTGCAACGCGACCCGGAAAATCGAATCACACATGATCACCTCACTGGCAGGCGCAAATTGTCTGATAGAAGCTCCGCCTTCAGGACGGTTTCTGCCTCCCGGTACGGTGGTAACCTGCAACCTTTTACCCTGGAGTTCTCTGCATGAGCCGTCGTAAAACCATAACGGTTACCGTCAAGTGCTTTTCCTCCGCCCGCGAGCTGCTCGCTCGTGACGAGTTTCAGATGGATATTCCGGAAGGAAGTACCATCGAAGTTGTCGAGCAGGAGGTCAGGAAGTTGTCGTCACAGTTAACGAACATGCCTTTTATGCTGGCTCTGAACATGGAATATCCCGCGGAAGGGACGCTGGTGAAGGAAGGTGATGAACTGGCGATCATTCCGCCGGTAAGCGGAGGTTGATCATGGTATCTGTAGCGATAACCGAAGATCGGATAGACGACTGGATTTTTGATGTTCCCCGCAATCCGGATGCAGGGGCTGAGCTGCTCTTTACCGGTCTCGTGCGTGACAGTGAGAAGGGAGAACATATCCGTGCCCTTGTTTACGAACACTATGCGGGTATGGCGGAGAAGGAGCTTGAAAGAATCGGCAGGGAGGTCATCGGCAGGTTCGGCATACACGGCCTTCACTGCATCCATCGGGTTGGGAGCATCCCGGTGGGGGAAGCCGCCATCGTGGTGCTTGTCCGGTCAAAACATCGTGACGCAGCCTTCAAGGCTATGAGCCGGTTTATGGATGAACTGAAAAAAACGGTTCCTGTCTGGAAGATCGGGTTTGAGTCTACGGGCGGATGAGCAGTCAGGAAGAGGCGTGAGGCTATTGCTGCTCAGGCTGTTCCATGGCGGCTTTATATTCCTGCCGGAGTTTTTCCAGCGCTTCCCCGTCCGGTTCTCCCGGTGCGAAATCCAGCCTGTCGAACGCATCGAGAAGAGCAAGCAGCTTTTTCACAAGGGGATCATCTGTGCCCTGTTTCTCCAGCTTTTCCATCAGTTCCCGCCTTGTCATACTCTCTGGATCCATGCCGCAGCGCAGCCTGAGAGTTTTGAGGACGTCCTCCCTGAGTTCGGGCAGCGTATGAGCGTTTTTCCGGTGCTGTTTCCTGCGGGGAGCGTCAACAGATCGGCCCCCGGATTTCAGCACCTTTCTGATCAGGAGGTAAAGCAGCGCGCCTGATAGTGCCGGCAGAAGGGCGATAAGCAGTCGGGAGAGGTGAATAGGCTCCCGACTGGCGATCTCGTCTGTCGTTGCTCCCGGCGCATGTTTATGCTCTGCATTTGAAGCGATCGGGGGCAGTACGGTCAGGGAGAGTTCTCCGGAGGTGAGATTGGTATACTCCTGTTTCTCCGGGTCGAATGCCGTGAACAGTAAGGGCGAGAAGGTGTATGTTCCCGCTTTTTCAGCCATCAGAGAATAGGTTCTGGTACGTCTGTCTGCAGCATTGTCGATGTTGTCATCTCCTTTCGTTGTCAGTATGGAAATGCCTTCAGGAAGTGAAGGAGGAATGTCGGGGAGGGTTCGCGGACTTCCGTTTCCTGAAATAACAGTGGTAAGCAGTACTGTTGAGCCT
>JAPHUN010000073.1 GCA_026193435.1 Chlorobium sp. | reverse complement strand
GTGGAGGTGTTGCTATTCCTCGTCAGGCGCTGATACAGCAGGCATCATGGGAGGGAAGAAAACAGTTCGGTGACGGCCGGGTCGTTTCGATTGATACGGCTCCTGAAAAAATTACCCTTTCAGTAGTTGCGGAGCAGGATGCGTTTCTGGTGCTGAGCGAAATCTATTATCCTTTACGATGGAAAGCGGAGATAGACGGTACGGAGCAGAAGGTGTTCAGGGTAAATGGAATAGTACGCGGAGTCCAGGTGCCTGCCGGGGAGCATGACGTTGTCTTTTCTTTCGACAGAAAGAGTTTCGAAAATGGCAGGAAGCTCTCTCTCGCGGGTTTTATGGTCGGTTTGCTGCTTACCGTTTCAGGCTTTTCAGGTTACGGGAGATGGCGCCGGATGAGATAGTAACATAATGTAGTACTGAGTGAAAAAAATATTGTTTCTCTGCATGAACTTCCCTCCGATGATGACCGAAGGGGCGTCCCGTGCGTTCAAATTTGCGTCTTGCCTTCCTTCCCTTGGCTGGGAGCCGATTGTCATCGGGCTTCATTCAGTTTCAGGTCCGGAAATTGAACAGGTGCCTTTTGAGATCTACTATGCAGGAAAGGAGTACTCGACCGGGGAGACCGATGCAGGAAAGCTTTTCAGGATAGTGCACGGTCTGTCTGAGAAAAAACGTTCAGTACGAGGTTTCAGCGGGAGCAGCGGGTTGTGTTCAGTGGAAAAAAACTGGCTTAAAAAAGCAAAAAGTCTCGCCCGAAAAGCGCTCGATGAAAATCCTGATATTGAAATGATCTATGCCCAGGCGCCCTTCTTTGCCCCTCACAAGCTTGCGTTTGAGCTTTCGGGTGAAAACCATCTGCCGGTCATGTTCGATTGTATCGGCCCTTTTGCCCCGAACAGGCTTGAGAAGACCATCATGCATTCCGGCCACTGTGTTACCATGCCGTCAAGGGAGTTAAAAGAGTTCTTTCTTCGAAAGTATCAGGGTGAGATTTTCCATGACGATATTTCAATCGTAAAGAACGGTTATGATCCGGAGGCTCTCCAGCTCTGCGGGGCGGAGGAGGAGCAGGGAGGTCTCATGAGGTGGGTTTTTCATGTCGATATGGTTGATGGTCGAAATGACCTGAAACGCTTCTTTTCCGCTCTTTCTTCTCTGGTCGGTTCTCAGCCGGCGGTGAGGGGCGCGTTCTCGTTTGCCTTTACAGGGTCGGGGTCTCGCGATGTGAGGCGTTATGCTGAAAAATACGGTCTTGATGATCTTATTGAAGCCGATGCTGTCTGGTCTCATCGTCGTGAGCTTGAACTCTGTAAGCGTGCGGACATTGTCTGTCTGGTGCTTGGCAGCGCTGAAGGTCACGAGGTGTCTATACCGGAGCGGCTGTTCGATACTCTTGGAACGCATGCGTCGATTGCCGGCATTGTTCCTGATGGTTTGTCAAAACAGTTTATTCTCGACACGGGCGGCAGAACGGTGCCGATTGATCAACCGGAAGCAATTGCCGGTTTTCTGCAGGAATCATTCATTCTGTGGCGTTCCCGGCAGTTGCCGGCGGTTAGTGAAGCTGCGGCGGATAGTTATCATATTCGTTCAGTCATGCAGGATTTTGTCAGAGAGATGGCTGTCAGACTTCCCGTTGCGTGAGCCACAGAGAAGAGTATTGAGGAATCGTTGAAAAGTCTTGAAAAAATGTAGCGTCTGTCTTTGTATTTTTTGTAGAAATATTTTACCTTGGTTGTCCTTATGGATTTTTATGATTGATTCATACTTGAAGGTTTAACCAAAAGAACAGAAGAGAGTTTAGAATATGCCGACGATTCAGCAGCTTATCAGACGCGGTAGAAAAACCAAGGCGTCAAAAACAGCGTCACCGGCTCTTGAGAGGTGTCCGCAGAAGCGGGGTGTCTGTACGCGCGTCTATACGACAACGCCTAAAAAGCCTAACTCTGCGCTCAGAAAGGTTGCTCGTGTGAGGTTGTCGAACAAGATAGAGGTGACTGCCTACATTCCGGGTGAAGGCCATAACCTGCAGGAGCACTCGATTGTGCTTATCCGCGGCGGAAGGGTCAAGGATCTTCCTGGTGTCCGGTATCATATCGTGAGAGGTTCGCTGGATACGTCCGGAGTTGCCGATCGCAGGAATTCGCGTTCAAAGTATGGAGCCAAGCGGCCCAAAGAGGCTGCTGCCAAGTAAATCGAATCTATTAATTGCTGATAAATATGGCCAAGAAAGTTGTAGGCGGCGGTGTCAAGCCTGATTTGCGTTTCAGTGACGAGAGTGTCGCCCGATTGATCAATGCTGTTATGCTTGACGGAAAGAAGGATGTAGCGGCAAAAATAGTGTACGGGGCAATGGATATTATTGCCGGGAAGATGAAGGATGAAGAGCCTATCGAGGTGTTTCGTCGTGCTCTGTCGAATGTCGCTCCTCTGGTTGAGGTTCGCAGTAAGAGGGTTGGTGGGGCTACCTATCAGATTCCTATGGAGGTAAAGGCTTCCAGGCGGGATGCGCTGGCTTTTCGCTGGATCAAGCTCTATGCTACGCGTCGCGGC
>JAPHUN010000221.1 GCA_026193435.1 Chlorobium sp. | reverse complement strand
CTTCAGGATCTGAAATATCAAGCGACAACGCAACACTTCTCTCACGTATTCCCGGCTCCGTTTCCGATTCCCGCTCAAAAAGATCAAACACCTGAACCTTCCTGATCATTTCATCACTTGATTTCACACAATCAACCAGTTCCTGTACGCCTGATCCTTCCGGAAGGATGAATGAAAGATCTCTCACAACAACAGGATATCTTGAAGGCGGGTTATACACAACGTTCAACGTATAACAACTCTCGAGAAGCTCCGCATCTATTTCTGCGATAAAAACAGGTTGATCGATATCAAACGCGTCAAGTACTTCAGGAGCTATCTCTTTTACTGAACCTCCCCGCTGTTTCAAGCGCTCACCCTTATCCATCAAGTCACATGTAATGGAAAGCGTGCAATCATTATAAATATTAAGTGCTGATTTATCAAGCAAATTCAATCGTTCAAACAACATCTCTACAGAACCCTTGATATCAAAAAAGTCAACACCAACCTTTTCCTGTGACCAGTTAGAAGGAAACCGGCTTCCTGTAAGAGCGACAACAAGCATCTCTTTTTCTTTCAGGCAATCAAGCGAACCCTCGACTTCCTCTGTTTTGTAGAAAACCCTGGCGACCTCAAAAAGCCTCATATCCCTTGCGCCGTGCTTGATGTTGTGCGAAATAACTTTCAGCATGGACGGCACGAGAGAGGGACGTAACACCTCCAGACCTTCACTTATGGGATTAAGCACCGGCACAGGAATATGATCAAACAACGACGCGTCACGTCTTGTGATCAGAGGATTGGTCAGAATCTCTCTGTACTGCAATCCGATCATAACGGACCGCAGATAGTCAGGGAAAAATTCAGGCTGCTTGCGCGCCTGCGGATAACTTGCCACCATTCTTTCCGCCGCCTCAATCGCATTATACCCTTCAAGCCTGGCGACCTCTTCAACCAGATCAATTTCCTGCTCCACGTCAACCCTGAAGGAAGGAATAACAAACTCCACACTTCCGGCCTTCTGATCCACAACAGAAAAGCCTACGTATTCCAGCATGGAAACCATTTTTTCCGCAGAAATGGAACAACCGAGCATCTCGTTGGCCCTCTTCGGACGAAGAGTGACCTTGTTGCGGGACACAGGCATGTCACCCGCCTCTTCCGCACACACAACCTCGCCCCCGGCAAGTTCCAGAATAAGCGTTACCGCGCATTCAGCAGCAAAACGAACAGTACCGGGATCCGTTCCACGTTCGAAACGGTAGGCCGAATCACTTGTCAACCCAAGCAGTTTTGATGTTTTTCTTACAGCGAAAGGAGAAAAATACGCAGATTCAAGCAAAATATCGGTTGTACTCTCACTCACCGCTGAATCATTGCCACCCATGACACCAGCAATAGCCACCGGTTTTTCCTGATCACAGATAACAGGCATCCCGGGTTTGAGTTGGTAGGTCTCCTGATTGATCGTGACAATTGAACTGTTGACATCGCTTCTTACCTGTACGCATCCTCCCTGTAATGCGGCGAGATCAAAAGCATGGAGAGGCTGACCAAGAGAGTGCAGAATGAAGTTGGTTATGTCAACAATGTTGTTTCGGCTACGGAGGCCGATGCTTTCTATTTTCTCTTTAAGCCATCCAGGAGATTCGGCTACCTTGACATTGCGAATGAGAATCCCGGTGTAGTAGGGACAAACCGCCGGATCAGCGATATGCACCAGACGTCCTGTGGCCGAAAAATCAACGCTGAGAGGCTTCGGCAGCGTCACACCTGCTACACCTGCGATTTCTCTCGCCACGCCGAGATGTGAGAGAACATCAGGGCGATTGGGAGTAACAGAGATATCGAGTACCGTATCCATCTTCAGATAGGATGCCAGCGGGGCGCCCACCGCACAACCTTCCTCAAGTACCATGATACCGGAATGATCGCCGGATAAGCCCAGTTCATCGGCAGCACAAATCATGCCTGAGGAAACCTCGCCGCGAATTTTTGATTTTTTTATTTTGAAACTTCCTCCATCCGGCATGTGGAGCGTGGCGCCGATCGTAGCCACAGCAACAAGCTGGCCTTCGGCAACGTTACTTGCGCCGCAGACAATCTGGCACGCATCCGCCTCGCCTGTATTGACGCGGCATACTTTCAGACGATCAGCATTGGGATGTTCTCTGACCTCTTCCACCTTTCCGACAACAACGAGCGGGTCGGGAAGCTTTCCGGAGATCACATCCTCAACCTCAAGACCAAGGAAGGTGAGTTTATCGACAAGAGAAGGAATGTCTGCGGTTATTGAAGGAATAAAATCTTTGAGCCAGTCAAGAGAGATTTTCATAAGAGGCAGGTTTCTGTATTGATAACAAAAAAAGCTCTGATCGAAAATCGAACAGAGCTGTACAGAAAAAAGCTATCATTTTCGAACATCCGGCGCCAAAGAGTGGCGTACCGTTTCTGACCAGAACGACGTCGGATTGCGAAAGAGATAGTACGTGACCCCAACGGGATTTGAACCCGTGCTACCACCTTGAAAGGGTGGTGACCTAACCACTAGTCCATGGGGCCAAAAGGGTGAATGAGGGGACTCGAACCCCCGACCTCCAGGGCCACAACCTGGCGCTCTAACCAACTGAGCTACAATCACCATAAATGGCTTACTTCATTGTATGCCCGACTGGACTCGAACCAGTAACCCTCAGCTTAGAAGGCTGATGCTCTATCCAATTGAGCTACGGGCACAACTAAGCTTCTGCCGCTAAACACTCCTTCTCTGTCGGGGCACCGAGACTCGAACTCGGGACCTCCTGCTCCCAAAGCAGGCACGCTACCAGCTGCGCCATGCCCCGCTTTACTGGAAGGCTCTTAATATAGCATCCCGAGAATTGAGAAACAAAAAAATAATCACCCTTTTTACAAGCATTACTTCTCCGCCTCTTGCATCCTGCAGAACTCTTCCGGAACAGGCATAATGAAGCCGAATAACCGGTTAAGCCAGTCGCCAGTAGGCAGTCTCCGGTCTCCGGTCTCCAGTCAACAGTCATCAATCACAAGTCTCCAGTCGGCAGTCAAAAATCACCAATCATCAATCACAAATCACCAATCCTCCCTCACTTCACCTCTTCTTCACTGACCAGACTGCCTGCAAACCGCTTGAGCTTCAGTTCGAGCATCTTGGCGTCATATCGGGCTGAAGCGATGCTTTTTCGTGCATGTATCAGATTGAGCTGAGCCTCCCTGAACGTTGTTGTGGTCAACTGTCCAAGAACATACAACTCTTTTGAGCGTCTGAAGTTCAGTTCCGCCGTCTCAAGATTTTTCTTCTGAAACTCCAGTATATCAAGGGTATTCAGATACTCCTGCCAACTATCAGCCACCTGCTTTTCCAACTCATTGAGCGCTTTATCTTCCAGCAGTTTCCTGTTCTGCAGTTCAATACGGGCATTCTGGCTCCTGATACGTGACTGAAAGCCGTTAAACAGGTTAAAGTTCAGCGTCAAAGCCGCAGAAAAACTTCCTGAGAGATCATCGGTCCCGGGCTTGAAACCTGCAAGGGTATTGCTGAAACCATAACCTGCCTGCACCCCGAGTTCAGGAAAAAAGTCAGATCTGGTTATTCCAAGATCATGCTCGGCCTGTGTCACCGATTCACGAGCGACAAGATACGCAGAAAAAGACTGCTTCGCGCTCTGGAGAATATCCTCTTTGTTCAGGTTCCTGTCGAAAGATACGTCGCGTCTGATACCGTAGGATGCATCGACAGGACGGTTCAGCAACAGGTTCAATCTGCGACTCGCGTTATCCTTGCCCAGCAGCGCTTCCTTCCACGCAACGCTGTCAGCATTGGCATCCACCGATGCTGACAGAACCTCAAGGGAATTTGCCTGACCGTATGCAGACCTGAGACGGGCACGTTTCAGTCTGTCTCCGGATATGGCAAGGGCTTCTTCAGCAACGGCAACCTGCTCTGAGGCGTCGGCAAGCGCATAATATGCATCACTAACAAGAAGAATCACCTCTTCAATGGCATTGCGCGCCTGAAATCTGCCGAGCCGCCCTGCGCTT
>JAPHUN010000056.1 GCA_026193435.1 Chlorobium sp. | reverse complement strand
CCTTCGTTGACGAACTGCTGCACATGCTTCGGTGCCGAACCGCCCGCGCCGGTTTCGAAAAGGCCTCCGCCATTCATCAAAGGAACGATAGAGAGCATTTTCGCGCTGGTGCCGAGTTCGAGAATCGGGAAAAGATCGGTAAGATAATCCCTGAGCACGTTACCGGTGACTGAAATGGTATCCTTACCCTCCCGGATACGCTCGAGCGAGAAGCGCATGGCTTCAACCGGTGACATGATCCTGATATCAAGACCACTTGTGTCATGATCTTTCAGATAGGTATTGACCTTCTCGATCAGCTGAATATGATGGGCTCTTTCCTTGTCAAGCCAGAATACAGCCGGAGAACCGGTAGCTCTTGCTCTGTTGACGGCCAGTTTAACCCAGTCACGGATTGGAGCATCCTTGACCTGGCACATTCTGAAAATATCTCCCGGTTCGACACTCTGTTCGAGCATCGAGTTGCCGGATGCGTCGACCACGCGGATAGTTCCGTTACCGGGCGCCTCGAATGTCTTGTCGTGGGAACCGTATTCCTCAGCTTTCTGCGCCATGAGACCGACATTGGCAACACTGCCCATTGTGGTTACATCGTACGCGCCGTTTTTCTGACAGTCCTCGATCATCTCCTGGTACATGGTCGCATAACTGCGATCCGGAATCATTGCCTTGGTTTCATGAACCGCACCGTCAGGACCCCACATCTTGCCGCCGTCACGGATAACAACCGGCATAGACGCGTCAATGATGATATCGTTCGGTACGTGCAGATTGGTAATCCCCTTATCGGAATCAACCATTGCAAGAGCCGGGCGTTTGCTGTATACCGCCTGTATGTCTGCCTCTATTTCAGCTTTTTTCTCCGCAGGAAGCGATTTGATCTTCGCGTAGACATCTCCAAGACCGTTGTTGAGATTGACTCCCAGCGCTTTGAGCGTGTCTCCGTGCTTGTCGAACACATCCTTGTAGAATACCGATACACAGTGACCGAACATGATCGGGTCTGATATCTTCATCATGGTCGCTTTCAGGTGAAGCGAAAGCAGCAGACCGCTGTTTTTGGCATCCTCAATCTGATCGGCAAAAAATTCACGCATCTTCCTGACATTCATGGAGGATGTATCGACAACCTCGCCGTCCTGAAGGGCGACTTTTTCCTTGAGAACAGTCACACTTCCGTCAGCATCGACATATTCGATACGAACATCGGTCGCGCCATTCATCGTTGCAGATTGTTCACTCTCATAGAAATCACCGCTCTCCATATGAGCGACATGCGACCTGGAGCCCTCATCCCATGCTCTGAGACGGTGAGGATTGTTGCGGGCATACTGCTTGACTGAAGCAGCCGCTCTCCTGTCTGAGTTTCCTTCACGCAAAACCGGGTTTACAGCACTTCCGAGCACCTTGGCAAAACGTGCCCTGAGCTCTTTTTCCGCATCGGTCTTCGGATCTTCAGGGTAATCGGGAATAGCATATCCGTGTTCCTGCAGTTCCTTGATCGCGGCCTGGAGCTGCGGAATCGACGCGCTGATATTGGGAAGCTTGATGATGTTGGCTTCCTTCGTCATAGCCATCTCACCAAGAGCGGCCAGATTATCAGGAATCCGCTGTTCTTCTGTAAGATTTTCAGGAAAATTAGCGATAATTCTTCCGGCCAGCGAGATATCGCTTGTTTCAACGGATATTCCCGTACCGTTTGTGAACGCCTGAATGATCGGCAGCAGCGAGTATGTTGCCAGCGCCGGAGCCTCATCGATTTTGGTGTAGATGATTTTTGCCATGCTTCTTTCGTTTTGTATTTATGACTGTTATGAATTATTGACCTAAATGAAACAAAAAAAAACCGCAGATCTGTTTCAGGCGTTCAGCCGCCTTTCAACAGATCATTCATCACCGAGAAATCAGGTGAGTCTATAAAAATCATTTCCTGTGCCGAAGAGCGTTGCTCATCGGCAGAATAAATACCGGCTGTGAAGTGCTTTTTCCCGGCGATTTATTTGGTGGGTGAAAAATCTTCCAGACCAACTCTGGAGGCCAGTTCCTTGTCATGAATAGCTTCATGTGCAAGCCGGATCATGGGTATGGTCGCGCCCATGGAACTGTAACCACCGTCATGAAACAGATTCTGCATCGTAACCTTGCGGGAGAGATCACTCAGCAGAGTAATGGAATATTCAGCGCACTCTTCAGCAGAGGCATTGCCAAGCGGAGACATAAGATCACTGTATTCGTGCATCTTTTCAAATCCCGGAATTCCGCTGCCGGCCTTTGTGTATGTAGGGCTCTGAGATATGGTATTTATCCGGATACCCCGTTGTGCCAGCCGTGGGCCGTAACTTCTGACAATTGATTCCAGAAGAGACTTTGCGTCTCCCATATCCGAATATGTCCAGTAATTTCTCTGCGAAGCGATATAGGACATTGCCAGAACACTCCCTCCATCGTTGAGGACATTGTTTTTCAGGGCAAAAGATACCAGACGATGCAGTGAAATCGCTGATACATCAAGCGTTCTATAGAGCCATTCATAATTCAGTTCCTCATAAGGAACCTGCTTGCGTATGTTCTGGGACATGCCGATTGAATGAACAATAAAATCAACAGAACCAAGTTTCTCCTTCAGCTCCTTGAATGCATTGTCAACGTCATCGTCCTTGCTCGCGTCGCACTGGATAAGAGGAGCATTACCGCAAAGCTCAGCTAACTCGTTCACGTTACCAAACCTCATGGCCGTAGCGATATTGGAAATAGCAATCTCAGCACCTTCTCTGTATGCATGAAGAGCGACCTGCCAACCGATGCTGCTTTCATCCAGAGGGCCGAAAACAATTCCCTTCTTTCCTTTCAAAAGACCGTAATGCGCTTTATCAGGCATGTTATAAGCTGATTCTTTTAACGAATATTTGGGGCGAAAAAACCTTATGAAATTAACATTTTAAAAGGAGAAGATACAAAGAATACACCCAAATCCACAAGGTATCACCAAGAAAACTCTTTTTAGAATTTCATTTTCCTCAAAGAACGAAGCTTGTTCAGCACGTTCTTGTTGACGTTCAATTCCATTTCTTCCTTTTCGACAGGGACCTCTTTGAACAATATTTTCAACTGGTCATCCTCCCTGACATATTTCTCCATTTCAAGACTGTACAGCGCCCTGGGAAGGGTTATGATACGCTGAGCGCGATCAACCGTGACAACGATATCGGTCCCCATACGATTCACTTCAACCGTTTCAGCCTCCTTGAGGAAGG
>JAPHUN010000092.1 GCA_026193435.1 Chlorobium sp. | reverse complement strand
CACGAGAACACTTCCTTCAGAGGCCCCCTGACGCGCCAGGATTTTCGCCTGCATGTTCGTTGAATCAACTTCCTCGTGAAACAGGAAATTCCTGCCGAACCGGGTTGTTGTAAGCCGCGGGGAAACTTCCTCGGATACCGGAATATCAGGGCTGGAATGCAACCGGTATCCTCTGCCGGAAACCGCCTCTATCGAGTATCCGGCCTCACGAAGGCGTGAAATATGCTTCCAAACGGCACTCCGCGTCATACCGAAATCGCGGCACAGCTCACCCCCGGAAAGAAAACTCTCCGATGCTCGCAACCGCTGAAGAATGTCCGCTGTCTGCTGGTTCATGAACCCGTTAGCCTTTACACGAAAAAAGCGTCGTGACCGACGCCCATGATTGTCAACCAGAATTTACAACCAAGTTGACAACTTTACAAACAGACAACGTTTCCTCTATCCTGTAAAAGAGGGGGTCGTTATTCACTCCTTACACTAATCAGCAGAACATGACTCGTGACTTTTCCTGACATACCTGTATGCACATCATACCATCAGGGATTTTCATTCCCCTGATTCCATACGCAAACTGCGTGCAGAGAAAACGTGGTGGCTGTCACATCATGAGAGCCATTGCACATGAAAACCAGAATTCTGAAGAAGAAGCACTGTGAATTGAATGTCTGCTGTGGAAAAAACGATGGTAACAAGAAACTCTATCACCCGGTCGTTTTGGTCGGGAAAATGCCGCCAAGACCACTGGATGTTCTTCGCGGCATCAAGACCGTTCACCTCAGTTGATAACCAGCTGCGGTCTTTTTCCGGCATCGTCATGTTCACGAGAATAAAAGCCGTATTGCGACTCAGACCGCCCTGAAAGGGTTCCGGCCCCTTTGATCACAAGCCCATGATTGGGCGTACCATTCAGCCAGGCCTTGACCAGTGGAGTAATATCCACCTCGACCCATTTGTTTACCCCTGCTCCGGGTCTGAATTGCGCAAAGGTATTAGGGCCGGATTGCGGTTGCTGTACCCAACTGAGTTCATTACCTGTTGCCAAAGTCGGTGGCTTGTAGAGGCCATTCCCCTCGTCCCACGGCTGTAGCACCCGATAGACACCGAGCGTCAGGTCAGGACGTCCCCCGGTATGATAATGATAGAGTCTGAGAACCGCTTTTTTGAACGACCCGCTGCTGATTCCTTTCAGATTGAATTTCAGGTAGGTTCTTTTTTCCCCGCCTGTCGGATGATATCCTGCTCCAAGCACGCTGTATTTTCCCCAGTCAGCCTTGTTCCAGTTCAAATATGCGTACGCATACACGTGACTGTCCGCCATCGGGTAGC
Source organism: Chlorobium sp. (assembly GCA_026193435.1). GTDB lineage: Bacteria > Bacteroidota > Chlorobiia > Chlorobiales > Chlorobiaceae > Prosthecochloris. The sequence goes on along the minus strand of JAPHUN010000092.1, from coordinate 15,937 downwards.
GCTGGATGCTCATTGAGACCGGAGGAGCAACGGGAGAAACACTGGAGGGAACGTTAGAGACTGAACCGCCAGCAACGGCATACCGAAAATCATCTGCATTGATATGTCCCCAACCACCGGAGGATTTGTCGACAATCAGAATACGAGCGGATTTCCCGACAAAAGGAGCTACATTCCATGTCTGCCTCGACAGGGTTTCCGTGTTTTTTCCGGTTGCTCTGCGCACTTCTTTGTTATCTACGAGGAGCGAGACATAGACCGTTTCTTTCCATGCACCGCCGCCGATCAGGAAAGAGATGACGGGGGCCTGAATGGTGAACCGGGTCGAGGTCAGGACTCCGGTTGGAGCGTCACCCTGAACGTCACCTGGCTTCTGGCCCGCTTTCCCCTGATATTTTTCATAGGTCCCGATCCAGTAGACTCCCTGATGCTGAGAGGGCTGGCCTCTGTGACGAGCTGTCGGATTGTCCGCCCTTGAGGGCTGAACGTCAAAGGCGTTTCCTGAGGCGCTCCAGTTCATCAGATTCCCTTTCTCGAAATCACTATTCGGAAACAGCAGCCCGTTTGAAACGGCAGACGCAGGCTTTGGTGCCGGAACAATCTGACTTACACCGGTATTGACAGCAGTGCCGGGCACCACGGAGCCCGAAGTGATATTGCTTACCGTCGAACTGATTACCTTACCATCCTTTACGGGGAAATACCAGAACTCGAACTGAACGTCCTTGTCAGCTGCGTACCCTCGGCCCCAGGCACCGAAGTCGTTCCAGTCACTTCTGCAATAGACATCAAAAGTTTTTGTGACTCCGGCTGGAATCCATCTGTGATCCGGCTTTGAAAGGTCTACTTTTCTGAAAGCTATGTCATCGACCCATGTACCTGACCATCGCCCATTAACCTTATTCATACGTTGACTGCCCAGTGTCGCGACAATAAAACCATCCTTGGCTCCGGGCTCGATCAGATACGCCGTGGCGTTACCTTTGAACCACAAAGCCCGTCCGATACGTCCCGGGCCCTTAAGCGTGATTCGGCCCTTTTTAACAAGAACATCTCTGTTGACTTCTTCAGGGGAATGTTCTGGCGGTATGGCACGCTGGTTTTCGTCATTCTTCCAATACTTGCCATTCTGAGCAAGAAACCAGCCGTTCACATAGTGCTGCCCGCCCTTTGCCACCATTATGCCTCCTGCATTCCGCCATTGCGAGGCAAGAGGGCTGGAACTTTGCGCCCATACCGTTCCAGCAACAAGAACAGACGTCAACAGGAGCAGCAGCACTCTGGACAGATAGTTGGATATCGTATTCATAGTGTCTTTTTTTTAACCGATCCCATAAAATACGCTCTTACTGCAAGTTAAGAAATGATCGACAGAAAACCCCGGGCCTTTACCCTGCTTTTATCGTGAAACGTCGACAGCGCGGGACGCGAACAGATCATTCGTTGCCAACAAGCTATCAGGCTGCCGTTTTCCAATCTCGCCCATAACAAGATCGGCCAGATCAACAACGCATGAATCCTTTTCCACCCGCCCCTTCAATACCGGCACGGCGTGCGCTCTCCGAATTATTTCAAAGAAAATCTGTTGAAACATCACTACATTATCTGATAGCGAGGAGTTCTCTTCGAGCATAACACTGCCACTCATGGCACGCGGAGATACCGTCATGCGCATTCCGGCACGAAAGACAGATCTTGATGGAAATGCCGTTTTCGGATTTACCTGCAATCAATGCCTTAACTGCTGCCATCACAAGAAGATTCAGGTCAATCCATACGAAATCGCGAGAATTGCCGAAACCCTCGGTATCACCACAACAGAATGTATCGCTCTCTACACGACCGGTAACGGGTCGTACCTGAAATTCCGCGAGGACGCGACCTGCCCATTTCTCGATACCAGGGGCTGCACCATCCATGCTGTCCGGCCCCTTGTGTGCAGACTCTACCCTCTCTCGCGACACGTCAGCGATACCGGGCATGAATGGTTTTCCGAACTTCAGCCTCAAAAAAACTGCACAGGAATCTACCTCGGACAAGGCTCAATCCGTACCTACATCAATGAACAGAATGCCGAAGCCTATATGCAGGCGGCTGATTGTTATCTGAACATGCTCTGGAAAATGATGGCCATGCTGGAAAATCTTGTCGCTGACGTTGAGGAACAGCCCCATGGACAGCATCCCGATGACGCCATTGGCGTGCACACTGAATACAGCAACTGGATGGATATGGATGTCGTGGTCGACAGATACTGCCAAATACGGCAAACAGCTTTTCCTGATGACATCGATGAAAAAATGCGCATGCATCTCGATGCGCTGTATTTCTGGATCAACAACGCATAACAGGAGGATTGCCTCATGAACAAAAGAGCAAAAAAAGCCATCACTCTTGCCGCTGCGGTAACGTCTCTCGGAACATCTCTCGGTGTCGCGCCGGTCGACGCGCAGGCAGCCGTGGACATGTTCCTGCAGCAGGGGAAAAAAGATTCCGTCAGAGAATCGACACAGGGAAAAATCGAGTCGACTCAGGGAAAGATAGAATCGACACAGGGGAAAATCTCCAATCAGGAGAAACACATCGACCCGGTCAATCTCAACAAGAACAGGTAGTCATGCCATCCCGACTTCCCCTGCCGGCGGAAGTTCACTGCCGCCGGCAGGGAAGAGGCTGCACATGCTAATTCCTCCCGAGCTTTCTCTTCACATGTTCCGGCTGTTTCGGTTCAGGCCAGCCGAGTGAAAAAGATATGCCAAACACTTTTCAGGCAAAACTCGACCGGATGCCTGAAGAAGCCTGGTCAAACAGAAGACGTGACCGTGATGGTCTTTGTGCAACCTTCACGGCCATACTTTGCAGATCAGGCGATCTCGAAGAATTTGCTTCCGGGTACATTGCAGATCGGGCAGGTGTCGGGAACAGCGTTTTCGACGGTGTTGCCGCAGACAGGACAGACGTAGATCTTCGCTGCAGGCATGTCGCTGCCGGCTTTTACCGCATCGAGCGCCTTGCTGTAGAGCCCGTGGTGGATCTCCTCAACGGCGAGCGCGTTCTTGAACGAGAACTCTGCAGGCTTGTTTCCTTCCTGCTGGGCTTCGGCCAGATACTTCGGGTACATCTCGTTGAACTCGAAGCCTTCTCCCGCTATAGCTTCCTCGAGGTTCTCGGACGTGCTCTTTATCCCCCCCATGACCCGCAGATGGGCATGTGCATGAATTGTCTCGGCTTCCGCTGCTGCGCGGAACAGCTTCGCGACCTGCGGCAAACCGTCTTCTTCCGCTTTTCTGGCAAATGCAAGGTATTTACGGTTTGCCTGGCTCTCGCCTGCAAAGGCGTCCTGCAGATTATCCATTGATGACATGTGATCTTCTCCTGTTGTTGTGTTGATGACGCAGGTCTGTATCCTGCAGTTCCTCAGTTGATTAAACGTGCCTGATACCTGTATGGTTTGAGATTTCCGAACTGGTGGTACACAAATCAGCAAGCGAGAGATTATGTACATTTTCATTCCCGCTCAAACGCGCAAAGTCCCTGAGCTCTTCGGTATTCGTTCTGAAAAAATTGGCAACACGAACAGCGGATTTCTCGACATCCAGACGGGCACGAAGCGCAGGGTCCTGCGTGGTGATCCCAACAGGACATCTGTCTGTGTTGCATATCCGGTACTGCTGGCACCCTACGGCGATCATGGCTGCCGTACCGACCGCGATAGCATCCGCTCCCATTGCAAGCGCCTTGGCGAAGTCTGAAGAGACACGAAGTCCTCCGGTAATGACCAGGGAAACCCTGTCGGCACCCCTTGCGTCCAGCACTTTTCGCGCCCGGAAAAGGGCGAATATGGTCGGTACCGACGCCGCATTCTTGACAACCTTGGGAGAAGCTCCGGTTCCTCCCGCGCGACCGTCAATGGTAATGAAGTCAATCCCTGCGTAAAGCGCGATGTCGATATCCTCCTCAATATGACCAGCCGCGAGCTTGATTCCCACCGGCTTGCCTCCCGTCTTCTCCCGAAGGTGATCCACGGTCGCCTTCAGATCTTCCTTTGTGCGAATATCCGGGAAGTGAGAGGGACTGAAAATATCCTGACCTTCACGAAAACCGCGGATCGAGGCGATCTCCCTGGTCACCTTTTTACCGGGAAGATGACCGCCCATTCCGGGCTTTGCCGACTGGCCGATCTTGATCTCGACTGCATCGACCCTGCTCAGATTTTCATCCGTGACGCTATACTTGTTGGGAACATACTCGAAAATATATTTCCATGAGGCCTCAAACGACTCGGGAAGAATCCCTCCCTCTCCGGAACACATGGCTGTTTTGACCCTCGCGCTCCCCTTGGCGAGAGCGAGCTTGGCTTCACGGGAAAGCGCTCCGAACGACATGTGACTGACAAAAACCGGAGTGTCGAGCACAAGCGGAACAGCTGCACCCGGACCGATGACCGTCCGCGTTACCACCGGCTGGGTTTTGTTCAGGGGCATCCTCGAGAGCTGCGCTCCCTTGAAAAGAATCTCGTCCCAGGAGAACGTATGAACTCTGGTACGCATAGGCTCGATAACGGACCGGCCAGTGGCGGCGATGTAATGAATATCCGCCATGCTTGTTTCCAGCTCATCAGCTGGCCTGCTCCATTCACCAAGGTACTCCTCGCCTCCACTTGCATCTTTTGATGTCCCTGCAGAAGACGGAGCCTCAGATGACGCTCGACTGAAAACCTCTTTGCCTGAACCGCAGACAGGACAGGTCCAGTCATCGGCAAGCTCCTCCCAGAGGATGCCTTCTTTGGCTTCATCGTATACATAGGAACAAAGCCCGCACTCATAGCTCCGCTTTGCAGGTTCTTCCTGTATTGCCGACGGCTCAGCGGTTTTTTGAGGGCTCACCTTTGTAAACGCTGATTTCGGCGATCCGCAGACAGGGCACACCCAATCATCAGGAAGATCAATCCACGGGGTTGATTCCTTTGCTTCATCGTAGCTATGGGAGCAAAGAGAACAGTGCCATACGGCCATAATAACTCCTTATTTAATCATCCTTCCTTACCCTCTCTCGCGCTCGACGCGACCTGCTGTTTTTCATACGTGGCGCGATAGCGCTTCAGCCCGTTGAAAATGCCACTGGCAATGTTACGCTGCACATTTGTCTGTCGGAGAACCTTTTCCTCTCCGGAGTTGGAAAGGTATCCCGCTTCGACAAGCAGGCTCGGCATGGAAGGTGTCCAGAGAACCATGAACCCGGCCTGACGAACACCCCTGCCGTTAATATCTGTTTTTTTCTCCATCCCTTCGAGAACGTGCCTTGCCGCATCTTTTGATTGCAGGGTAAACGCGTTCTGTGCAAGACTGCTCATGATAGTGTGTTCTTCACTGAAGCCTCTGTACTTGTTTTTATAATCCTCCTCCTGCTTGATAGCGGCATTTTCAAGCATGGCAACCCGAAGAGCGGCATCATTTTTGTGTGGTCCGAGAATATAGACTTCCGCGCCCTTGGCAGATCTGTTTTCAGCCGCATTGCAATGAACGCTCACAAAAAGCTTCCCGTCACTGCGGTTGGCTATTTTACCCCGTTGCTTCAACGGGATAAAACGGTCGTCACTGCGCGTGTAGACCACCTTTATTTCAGGCCACTCTTTTTTGATAACCGCACCAAGGTACCTGACGATCCTGAGCACAATATCTTTTTCACGCGTTCCACCCTTTCCAACCGCGCCGGGATCTTTCCCTCCATGTCCTGCATCGAGAACGATGGTGTCGAACTTCCATTTCTGCAGATCTCTCGCCAGTTCCTGTCGTATCCGCTTCTCCTTCTCAGCGCGATACACCGCCTGGACATCGATATCGCTCATGATCGAGATCACATAGGTATTGGTAGCGGAATCCCACTGATACTCGCTGGATTTCACCTTGTAAAACTCGTTATTCAGCGAAATATCGATCTGCACAGCGCCATTGCCAAGAGGTATGGCCCGTATCTCTTTGAGCAGCCCCTGGCTGAATGTCCTGAAAAAATCAGCGGGATCACCTTTTGCCGTCTGCAGGGTAAGCGAGGCCGTCGATTTCTTTCCCGGCTTGATGAACGATGCGGCAGACTTCGATCCGGTTGCCTTTATACGGATAACGACCCCGTTGGCCAGTTCACTTACCTCCAGAGCATTGAGGGTTGTCGGTCCTTTGTAACGGGGGGCAGGGCCGTCGCTGATATGCCGGTCCTCGGCTCTGACAATACCGACCTTGCTTTTTTTCGAATCGGGTTGAGAACTCCATAGAAAAGCATCGATCCTGCCCTGTTGCTGATCATAGACGACTTCACGATCCATCCAGAGGGAAAAAAGACGCACCGCATCGACAGCTCTCAGCCAGAGCGATTTTTTCCAGAGAACGGGAGCGGAGCGAAGCTGCACAACCCGCTGGGGCCTGCCTGGATTTTGTGGCAGAAAATCCACGAAATTGCTGCCCTCAATGAGACGGCAAACCGTTTTATTCCCCTTATCACTATACATGATCGCAAGCTGACCCCCGTCTCGTTTGCTTAACAGTCGCAGGGCTCTGGACATAGATGAAATATCGACGTAGACAGTCCCCCCGAGCTTCACGGCCTGAACATCCATTGTATACTCAACCTGAAAACCCTGAACGGCATGCAGGGAAAGTTTTTCCGCTCCTGCATTATCGAGTGACACGGCACCAAGAGTACCGGGCATAGAGATGATCAGCAAAAAAACAAGCAACAAATGGTATCTGAAGCGGCAGAAGTATTCACTCACGGAAACTGCATTTAATATTCATCGAGGCATTACATAGGGATATTCGAAATTATACTAAAAATTTTCATGGTCACCACGGAGAACCTGATTCTCTTTACCGGCTTCCCCTGCTTCCGTCTCCCTCATACCGGTTTTACGTGCTTGTTCATCCTGAACACAGAAAAGTGAGACGATTTACATACCACTCATAACTCTCCCGGCATTTGCACCCGGCAAAGAGGGTAAAATTTGTTTTTTGGCAAGCAACTCCTATCTTTTCCAAAGTTCAATCATACCTTTTTATCATCCCTAAGGCATCTCAATGGCTTCTTCTCCAGCAAGCTCGTCAGCAAAAGGAAAAACACTGATTGTTGTCGAATCCCCGTCAAAGGCTAAAACCATTAATAAATATCTTGGTTCAGATTACCTGGTGTTCGCCTCTGTCGGCCATATTAAAGACCTTCCCAAAAAGGAGATCGGACTGGATTTCGACAATAATTATGAACCCCGCTATGAAGTTATTTCCGGCAAGGAAAAGGTTGTCCGTCAGCTGAAAAAGCTTGCCGGTCAAGCCAATGATATTCTGATAGCCACTGACCCTGACCGTGAGGGAGAGGCTATCGCGTGGCATATTGCCAACGAGGTCGATGCTGCACAAAAACCTGTCCATAGGGTGCTGTTTAACGAGATCACGAAAAAAGCCATCCTCGAAGCGATCAACGACCCGCTCCAGATTGACTACCGTCTGGTTCGCTCTCAGCAGACCCGGCAGGGCCTGGATAAAATCGTCGGGTACAAAATAAGTCCTTTTCTCTGGAATGTGGTTATGCGGGGATTATCCGCCGGAAGGGTGCAATCCGTTTCCCTGAGACTCATCTGCGAACGGGAGGCGGAAATCGATAAGTTTGAACCCAAAGAGTACTGGACTATCTTTGCCGATTTCACAACCGGATCAGGAGAAACCTTCTCGACCAAACTGGTCAGAATCGACAGTAACAAGGCGGAAATCACCAATCAGTCCGACGCCGAGAAAACAGCGTCGGACATTCTTTCACGAATCTATGGCGTCGCTGAAATCACCCCGAGGGTGCAACAGCGTAAGCCGCCGTTTCCTTTCACGACATCGCTTCTGCAGCAGGCCGCGTCAAACCAGCTCGGATTCGGCTCAAAAAAGACCATGCGTGTCGCGCAGCAGCTCTATGAAGGTATTGATCTCGGCCCTGAAGGCGCCACCGGCCTGATTACCTATATGAGGACAGACTCTACCAGGGTCAGCGGTGAAGCTGTAGAACAGGCTGAACGCTTCATCACGCAGCACTTCGGCCCTGAGTTTACAGGCGGCGGCCAGGCAGCAAAGAAAGGAAAAAAAACGCAGGACGCTCATGAAGCTATCCGGCCAACCGGGGTTCCCCGTACCCCGGAAACGATGAAGCCGTTTCTTTCCTCCGACCAGTACAAGCTCTACGAGCTGATATGGAAAAGGTTTCTGGCTTCACGTATGGCGCCGGCAAAAATTGAACAGACACGCGTGGATGTCGCCGACCACGAGAAACAGTTTATCTTTCGCGCAAGCGGAAGCAACGTGCTTTTTCCAGGCTTTCTGAAAGTCTACAACGAGCAGAAAGAACTTGACTACGAGGCACGGAAATCAACCCGTGAAGATGAGGAAAAAGAGCAGATAGTCAAACTTCCCCGAAATCTGACGGTGAATGAAAAGCTGACTCTGGATACTCTTGACAAAAAACAGAGTTTCACCCGTCCGCCCGCACGATTCACCGAGGCAAGTCTTGTCAAGGAACTTGATAATTACGGTATCGGCAGACCCTCAACCTATGCAGGCATCTTCTCGACGCTGCAGGATCGGAGGTATGTGGAATTAGAGAAGAAAAAAATCATTCCGACCGAGTTGGGAAAAGATGTATCGATGATCCTTGTCGCCAACTTTCCTGACCTTTTCAATGTGACGTTTACCGCCCACATGGAAAACGAGCTGGACAAGGTTGCCGCGGGAGATGATGAGTATGAACAGGTTCTCGACTCCTTCTACAAGCCTCTTGAATCCGCTCTGAGCGTCAGAAAAAACGATCCTCTTCTCCCTCAGAACACCTATGCGGAAACCTGCGACAAATGCGGTAAGGGAAAAATGATAATCAAGTGGACCGCCAGCGGTAAATTTCTCGGGTGTTCCTCCTATCCTTCATGCAAAAACATCAAACCGCTCGCATCGTCCAGGGTCCGCCCGAAGGAAACCGGTATAAAATGCCACGGCTGTGAAAACGGAAGAATGGTTCTGAGAAACGGCAGGTTCGGCCCGTTCCTTGCCTGCACCGGCTACCCTGACTGCAATACGTTGCTGAAACTTGACAAACAGCGGAAAATAGAGCCACCCAAAACCCCACCGCTTGAAACTGACCTGGCGTGTCCGAAATGCGGCGCGCCGCTTTACCTGAGAACCGGAAAAAGAGGGTTGTGGCTCGGATGCTCGAAGTTCCCGAAATGCAGAGGGAGACAGGCCTGGGGGCAGCTCGATCCGGCCATACAGCACCACTGGCAGGAACTTATGGAAAAACATCAGGGAGAGCATCCGTCTGTGACCATTCGCATGGTTGACGGCACACCGGTCAACATGCAACTGACCATCGATGACATCATCTCCCAGGCTGAGGAGAACGGACTGGTGGAGATTGAAAACAATGAGGAGCAGCCGGTGGGCTCACCAGTCACCAGTAGGCAGTAGGCAGTCACCAGTTGGCAGTCGTCAGTCACCAGTTGGCAGCGTTACCAGTGGACTGTGGACTGTAGACTGTTGACTGTTGACTTTGGGTAGTCACACCACCCATTGGGCCAGACGGTAGGTGATAAACGAGAAAATCCATGCTACCGTCATGGAATACGACGAGTAGAGAACGATAGCCTGCCAGTTCCCGATCTCCTTTCTCATAACGCCGACCGCAGCAACACAAGGGATGTAGAGTAGTACAAACACCATAAGACTCAGCGCCGTAGCCTTACCGAAGGCTGGATCGTTCTTCAGTATGGTTTTCAGCTCGGACGATGATTCCCCGGTTTTTCCAAGAGAATAGATCGTACCCATGGTAGAGACGACAACCTCTTTGGCGGCAAGACCCGTAACCAGCGCAACACCGATCCTCCAATCGAAACCGAGCGGTCTGATGAGCGGCTCCATTAACTTTCCGGCCCTGCCGGCAATCGAGTATTCAAGCTGACGCGCATTTACCCGGTCCCCTGCCTCTATGATCGCAGCCTGCTTTTCCACCAGCGGCGCATCGCTCAGCTCGATTGCAGCAACCTGTTTTTCGAGGGCCCCGTCAAGCGCGCTGTTTCTGGGATAATTGCTCACCACCCATATCAGAAGCACCGCAAAAAGGATAACGGTGCCTGCCTTTCGGACATACATCATGGCCTTGATATTTGACTGGAAAAACACCGAGGTCAGGGTCGGCCAGCGATACGGCGGCAGTTCCATGACGAAAGGCTCCGACTCACTTTTCAGGAAGGTTTTTTTCATGATAAGCGCTGAAAAAAGACCGATTATCACCCCGAGCATATAGATTCCGAACATAACGTTTGCGGCAACGGCCGGCTTGAAAAACGCACCCGCGAGCAATATATAGACCGGCAGCTTGGCTCCGCAACTCATGAATGGAATTATCATAATGGTCGCCAGACGGTCGGAGCGGCTCTTGAGCGTGCGGGTGGCCATGATCGCAGGAATTGAGCAACCGAAACCGGTTATCATCGGAATAAACGATTTGCCGTGCAGACCGAAACGGTGCATGACTTTGTCAACAACAAAAGCAGCCCGTGCCATATATCCGGATGCCTCCAGAAAAGAAAGCCCGAGAAAAAGCAGTATGATGTTCGGCAAAAATATCAGCACCCCTCCCACTCCGGCGATGATACCGTCAACGATCACAGATCGCAGGGTGTCATTCGGCAGAAGAGGTGACACCACGGCGGCAAAACTGCCGAACAGAAAATCGAGCCCCTCCATAAGCGGAGTACCGAGCGTAAAGGTCATGTGAAAAATCAGCCAGACAATACAAAAGAAAATCGGCAGGCCGAGCACGCGGTTGAGCACGATCCGGTCGACATGATCGGTTAGCGAAACCCTTCCTTCCTGCGGCATCCTGACACACTCCTGCATGGCACCGCGGATAAAGGCGTATCGGTCTTCGGTAATGATGATTTCCGGATCGGACTTATAGAGACTCCCCGTCTCCTTGATAGCCTTCTGCAGGACAAGTTCTACCTTGACCCAGACAGGATATTCCTTCACCAGGCTGTAGACCTCCCGGTCATTTTCCAGAAGCTTAATGGCAAGCCAGTGCGCACTGAACGTCGATAATTCGGACTCCAGAGCAAGCAATCCGGCGATCTCCTCAATCGCGCTTTCCACCCCCTGCCTGAACCCGAGCTTGTTTTTTTCGATCTCGATATCACCTTCATAGACGCGAATGACATGATCGAGAAGCACGTCAAGACCCTGTTTCTTTTTAGCGGAAGTGGGAATAATATGGCAACCCAGCAGACGCTGCAGCTGTTTCACGTCGATCTCGATCCCCCGTTCTTCAACCTCGTCGTACATGTTGAGCGCGACAAGAAGATCGACCTCCATCTCCATGAGCTGTGTCGTAAGCAGAAGATTCCTTTCGAGATTGGGACCTTCGAGAACATTGACGACAACATCAGGTGATTCTTCAATCAGAAATTTTCTGGTAACCAGTTCTTCGGGAGAATAGGGGGTCAGTGAATAGGTGCCCGGAAGATCTATGAAACGGATTCTGTACTCACGATAATCAACATACCCTTCATATTTCTCTATGGTCACGCCCGAAAAATTACCGACTTTCTGGCGAGCACCTGTAAGACCGTTGAAAAGAGATGACTTCCCACAATTGGGATTTCCCGCGAGAGCCACCCGTATCTCCTGAAAAGATGCCATCAATCAGCTCCCGAATTTCCACCTGCGCCGTTGTCCGCCCATGGGCTCACCATCACCGGATTCCCCGATCTTTGTGACAAGCACTCCTGCAGCTTCGCTTTTCCTCAATGTCAGGTACATGCCCTTGAAAAAAATCTCTACCGGATCTCCCAACGGAGCGACTCGCAACACTTTAAACCGGGTCCCCTTGATCAGGCCCATATCCAGAATTCTTCTTCTCACGGCACTTTCCACAAGCAAGCCGGTCACTTCAGCTTTATCTCCTACCTTTAATTCTGACAACAACATAATGCATACCCTTTATACCGACAACAGACATAAACCTTATTTAGATAAGTTATTAATAACGCCACATAAATATACATAATTTCCTTTGTGAAAAAATACACGACCCGGCAATAACCTCCTTCCACTAAAAAGCTCAATCAGCTGCCGACGATCTTTCTCAGGACGGTATGAAGAATACCCCCGTCCCGGTAGTACTCAACCTCGACAGGGGAGTCTATCCGGCAAATAACCTTCACTGTTCTCTGCTCTCCGTGCTGAGGATCCTTCACTGCCAGAGCAATACGCTTTCCGGGAGACAGCGTATTGTCAAGAAAAATATCAAAAACCTCTCTGCCGGTGATTCCGGCTGTTTCTGCAGATTCACCCGGCATGAACTGGAGAGGAAGCACTCCCATACCGACAAGATTGGATCGGTGAATTCTTTCATAGCTTTCAGCGATAACAGCCCGGACGCCAAGCATCCATGTTCCTTTTGCCGCCCAGTCACGGCTGCTGCCCATGCCGTAATCCTTGCCCGCGATCACAATCAGCGGGGTTCCCTCCTCACGATATGCCAGGGAAGCATCGAAAATAGTCAAAACCTGTGATCCATCGTCCGTTCCAGAAAAACAGGTTGTGAAACCGCCCTCTGTTCCAGGCGCCATCAGGTTCCTGACACGTATGTTATCGAACGTCCCGCGCATCATCACTTCATGGTTCCCTCTCCTGGAACCAAAGCTGTTGAAGTCTTTTGCAGCAACGCCGTTTTCCAGCAGGTACTTTCCAGCCGGCTGTTCAGGCTGGATCGCTCCGGCCGGGCTGATGTGATCTGTCGTGACACTGTCGCCGAACAACGCAAGACAGCGTGCGCCTGAAATACTCCTGATCCCTGGCGGTTGCGTACCTGCTCCGCTGAAAAATGTAGGTTCTTTAATGTAGCTCGATGACGGGTCCCATGCATACAGTTCGTGTTCTGCCGTTCGAATCGAACGCCACTGTTCCGGGCCCTTGTGCACCTCTGCATAGCGGTCCCTGAAATATTCAGGCCTGACAATGCTCTCCACCAGCTCTTGTACTTCGCTATCCCGGGGCCAGAGATCACGAAGCCAGACATCGGACCCGCCATGGTCGCGGCCAAGCGGCACATCTTCAAAATCAAGGTTAATCGTTCCTGAAAGCGCATATGCGACAACAAGCAGGGGACTGGCAAGATAGTTTGCCCTGACGAGCGGGTTGATCCTTCCTTCGAAGTTCCTGTTACCGGAAAGAACTCCCGCAACAACAAGATCGCCTTTTCTGACAGCCTCTGCGACCGGACCCGGCAAAGGGCCGGAGTTACCGATACAGGTTGTACAGCCGAACCCTACATTGGCGAAACCCAGCGCTTCAAGATCTTCCATGAAACCGGCGGCTTGCAGATAGTCGATAACGACCCTGGAGCCCGGTGCAAAAGAAGTTTTCACCCAGGGCTTGACAGTAAGACCTTTTTTTCGGGCCGCTCTTGCAAGCAAAGCGGCAGCGATCAGCACCGCCGGATTACTGGTGTTGGTACAGGAGGTTATCGCGGCAATGGCAACGGCTCCATGCCGTAGCGTAAATGATTTTCCTCCCATTGAAACCCTGATACCGTTTCTCCCCGGATCTCTGTTTTCCTGCACGGCTATACCGCCTTCAGCGGACATGTCACCGGCACCGCCGAATGACTCTTTTCCGTATATGGTAAACAGATCCCTTTTCCACCGGGCCTGCATCGACTCGAAATCTATCCTGTCCTGCGGCCTTTTCGGCCCTGCAAGCGAGGTGCGAACAGATGCAAGATCAAGCTCGAGAACCTTGCTGAACGCAGGCTCATGCTCCTCGTCATGCCATAAGCCCTGTGCCCGGGAGTAGTGCTCGACCAGCTCGCAATGCTCGTGCCTGTTGGTCAATCTGAGATATTCAAGGCTCACCGCGTCAACAGGAAAGAACCCGGCAGTTGCTCCGTATTCCGGCGACATGTTGGCTATCGTCGCCCTGTCCGGCAGGGAGAGCGCCTTGAGACCCGGACCGAAAAATTCAACAAAGGTACCGACAACTCCTTCATTGCGGAGAATTTCGGTCACTGTGAGAACCAGATCGGTTGCATTTACCCGATCACCAAGCTCTCCGGTAAGCCTGAAGCCGATAACTTCCGGAAGCAGCATATAGATCGGCTGGCCAAGCATAACCGCTTCCGCCTCAATTCCGCCTACCCCCCAGCCAAGCACCCCGAGACCGTTGATCATGGTTGTATGACTGTCTGTCCCGACAAGAGTGTCCGGATAGACCATACCTTCTCTCCTGCACACGACCGAGGCAAAATGTTCGAGGTTAACCTGATGAACAATTCCCGTTCCAGGCGGAACCACACGGAAGTTATTGAATGCCTGCTGTCCCCATTTCAAAAACTCGTACCGCTCCATGTTACGCTCGAACTCCTTGTCGAGATTTTTTTCAAGCGCATCAGTGGATCCGTAGTGATCAACCTGAACCGAGTGATCGATGACAAGATCGCAGGGAACAAGCGGGTTGATTTTCGCAGGGTCCTTCCCAAGTCTCTGACATGCCTCCCTGAGAGCTGCAAGATCAACAACGGAAGGAACACCGGTAAAATCCTGCAGAACAACCCTGGCCGGCTTGAAAGGAATCTCGGCGAGAGACGGTTGACCCGGATTCCATTCCGCAACAGCCCGGACATCCTCTTTGCGAACGGAGAACTCATCCACATTTCGCAGAACAGACTCAAGCAGAATCCTGATGGTTTTCGGCAGTCTTGAAACACCGTCCATACCCATCGATTCAAGTGCTTCAAGAGAATAGTAACAAACCTCCCCGTCAGAGAGCCGCAGCTTCCTGACAACACCAAACGGATCATTCGCTGTATTCATAGGTATCTCTCATCGTTAAGGGGTTACATACCCACTGTCACGTCATGCCGCCCCGTGACATAGATGGCTGGATTTCACCCTGTGTACTATCCTTTTTTTTATTACACGGGGTGATCCGACATCCATCAAAAGGCAAAGTCAAAAGGCAAAGGTCAAAAGTCAAAAAATGGATCTCCGGGTCAAGCCCGAAGATGACTGTGAGGAAAATCCATCGTTCGCCACTCTTTACCGAGAACGCTCTTTTTTTTGCACCTTATTCCTGAATCTTGCCCCCTACCACCTATTCTCCCCATGCACCAACTATACGTCAAAATTCAAAAGGAAAAAGTCAAAATGGCTGAATAGCTGGACGACGAGATAGCCCTTAACCGACCAAAACGGGCGAAAATTTTTTCGCCCCTACATCCTAACACTTAGCACATAACACCTAGCACATTCCACAGTCAGAAGTCAGCTATAAATCTATTTCCCGATTTTCTATTACCTATTCCCCATTCCCTACTACCTATCTACCAGCCACTAACCGTGCTCAACCGACGTTCCGGAAAAAGGGGGCCACCCCATGGTCTTTCCTCCCAGCAGGTGACCATGAATATGAAACACACTTTGCAGGGAATCCCTGCCCGTGTTGAAGACAAGACGGTAGCCTGAATCGAACATACCTGCTTTTTTTGCAACAATTTTCGCTGCCTGCATGATTGCCCCCGCAATCAAGGTATCCTCATCATCCGAAAGTTCGTTCAGGGAAGCGATGTGCTTTAACGGAATGATCAGAAGGTGCTGAGGCGCGACAGGCTGTATATCCCTGAAGGCAAGAACGTGCTCGTTGCGATAGACAATATCCGCAGGGATATCACCGCTTACGATTTTGCAGAAAAGACAATTCGACTCAGAATGCCCCATACGACCTCCCTATACTCATGATTGGTTGCTCAAAGATTATCTGAAACAAGTTACATACTTGACCTGCAAAAAGAAAAGCTCCTGACTTTTGATCCGCCGTCCTCCACAACATGCATCAAATTACCGTACGGGAGCCATGACACAGGTGGT
>JAPHUN010000036.1 GCA_026193435.1 Chlorobium sp. | reverse complement strand
TTTCAATAACCTCGTTGTTCTTTTTTTTCATGTTTACTGGTCTTGACGGGAGATTTCTGGCCCTTAAATGCGTTATCAAGAAGAATAACAATCCTCTGCTGAAGAACAGAAAATCCTGTGATGGAAAGACGATCGATTGTACGTTTTCTGCCTGTTTTATTCCTCCTGTTTTTTCTGCCTGCACTCTTGATCGCGGCCGGTATCATTCCCTTTCTGTTTCGTTTGCCGCTCTTGCTCCTCAGTTTTTGTGCTACTGTTCTCTACTGCGTTTACAGGGGATACAGACCTGGTGATCTCGGTATCAGGAGTGACAACCTTGCGCAGTCCCTGAAGGTCAATGGTGTGCTCACCATTCTATTTACCCTGACGCTTGGGTTGCTTTTCTACTTTGAGCTGATACCCGGGCCGTTTTATCCGGCAGCTATTATTTTTATTCCTTTTTACCTTCTCCTGTCCAGCCCGATGCAGGAGTTTCTGTTCAGGGGATTTCACTTTGCGGAAATGCGTGCTGCCGGAGTGCGGAGTGCCTGGATCCTTATTGTTGTTTCGGCGTTTTCTTTTTCGTTTATCCATATTATCTACGGCGACTGGCTGACCCTGGCGCTTACCTTTGCGGTCGGGCTGCTCTGGTCGGCGATCTATTACCGTATTCCGAACCTTGTCGGTATTTCCGTTTTTCACGGCGTTGTCGGAATGCTTGCGGTTATGGCAGGGGTTGCAAGAAATATGTAGTGACATACAGGCGCTCGCGACAATTAATTGAGGCACCAAATCATTAAATAGTTAGTAGTAACATGAACTTTTCCCTGATCGTGTTTGTTTGCAGATGCATCAGCTTCATATTAAAATGTTTTACGTTTTCTCTCAACACATTCATATGTCTCTCTTCGCCAAGGTTATCGCTCTCCGTGGACAGCTGCCGAGGATGCTGATTTTTTTTCTGATCGCAGCCTCTCTGATACAGATCACGCAAGGTGAGGCTCGCGCAGAGACAATGACAAAAGAGGCCTTTGTCGCTCTTTTGAAGAAGAATCATCCACTGTTTGAAAAAGAACGGCTGACGAGTGCTATCGAGAAAGAGGAACAACGGAGTTATCTTGGCGATGCTGACTGGAACCTTTCCTCATCACTGACCTGGTCGCGTGAAGAGGCGACAATAACCGCGTTCAGCCCCGATATTTCTAAATCCCTTTCGCTGCAAACCGGGGTGAACAAACAGTTCTGGGAGACCGGCGGACGTCTGTCAGCCACCTATGCCATCAACCGCTTTTCCAGCTCTTTTGAGCAGACTCCGCTGTTTACCTACCCGGATACATTTTATGAGAACAGTGTCGAGCTGCAATATTCTCAACCCCTGTTGAGGAATCGCGGAGGCAAACTGAGCAGTCTGCAGTATGACCTGAAAGGCTATGATGTCGATGCTGCCGGTATTCAGGCTGCCGAGAATATCGAGGAATTTCTCGCGGAGTCGATCTCAAAATATCTTGACTGGGTATATCTTGTAGAACAGAAAAAAATAATGTCCCGCAGGCTTGGCCTGAGCCGCAGGGAGTTCGAGAGGACACAGCGCAAATTCAATGCCTATCTGGTTGATTCAGCCGACGTGATGCGCTCGAAAGATGCCCTGAACACCTGGAGGCAGAACCTCGCCC
Source organism: Chlorobium sp. (assembly GCA_026193435.1). Taxonomy (GTDB): domain Bacteria; phylum Bacteroidota; class Chlorobiia; order Chlorobiales; family Chlorobiaceae; genus Prosthecochloris. The sequence continues at coordinate 5,300 of JAPHUN010000036.1, read as the reverse complement.
TGGTTGAACTACAGTTGACGGCCCTCAAAGAAGAACTCTCGGTTCTGGCCCAGAGCAGTGCTTTGCTCGACGCGGAGCCTGATTTCAATTTGTATGCCCGCCATCGTCCCGAATCCCTCGCATCAGCCAGGACAAAGCTTGAGAGCAGTTCACGAATTTTGAAGATACTCGAGTTACGGAAGAAACAGCTTGACGTCAATGCTGTCGGGGTACGGGAGACCGGCAAGCCCGATCTCTCTCTTATTGCCGCAGTTACGGTGAAGAGCGCAGAGGAGAGCGCTGGCGATTCCTTCTCTTTTGACAAAAAAGACGCGGCGGTAGGTCTACAGCTCTCCGTTCCCCTCGAAAACACTACAGCTAAAGCAGAGTATCATAGAAACCGTCTGCAAACCCTTCAGCTCGGCAAGGAGAGAGAGGACGTGACGCTCTCTCTCGAAGCTTCACTTTCTTCGCTTCATACGCAGCTCAATAAGCTTGGGGAGGTTCTGGTTTTCAACCTTGAACAGATCGAGTCTGCAAGGCTGAGAACCATAGAGGAGACAAAAATATATGAGCAGGGTAGAGGTGATCTGACCTTTGTCATCATGAGCAGGGACAACGAGGAAAGTTCCAAACTCACCTATGCGGAAAACGCCCTGAATTACCAGAAGCTCTGGCTGCAGTTTCAGGCGTTGATGGATAGATTGTATGAATGAAGGGCAACTATTTATTTATTCCGCAGTTCAATTGCTGCGTTGATCGGTGCTCGAAATCCTCATGTACTACGTGTACACTCCGGTTTCTGTGCTCCGTTCGCCTTGCTCTTGAACCGCTCATGACAATAAATAGAATGCCCTTGAAAGGAGAGTTTACTTTGTAAAGATGGCTTGTTGGCTGGATGGTGGAAGTTTTTGACTTTTGCCTTTTGAATTTTGACTTGTTTTCATGAAATCACTTTTCCGTTTTTTTGCTGAGCGTCACATGCTCGCGTACCTCATGACGATCCTGGTCTTTCTGTTCGGCATAGCTACGCTTTGGCAGATAAACCGGGCCCAGTATCCAAAGGTGGATCTCGGCCAGATGGTGGTGACAACAACATATCCGGGGGCTGCCCCGGAAGATGTTGAGCTCAATGTGACCAACAAGATTGAGGATGAACTGAAAAGTGTATCCGATATCAAGCGGGTGTTTTCCATGTCGATGGAAAATGTTTCTATTGTTATTGTCGATATAGAGCCTGATGCTTCGGATGCTGACGGCGTGAAACGAGAGATCCGTGAAGCGGTTTTTCGAATAACGGATTTTCCCGAGGAGGTGACGGAATCTTCACTGATCACTGATATTAAATCATCCATATTTCCGATTCTCGAAGTTGGTCTGACGGGCGACCAACCTTATCCGGAACTGAGGGAGCTTGCCCGCAGGTTCGAAAAGAAGCTGAAGGACATTCCTGGTGTTGCGAGCGTTCAGCGGTATGGTTATCGGGACAGGGAGATACAGGTCGAGCTGTATCCCGGGAAAATAAGGGAACTCCAGGTTCCCATGCAGGATGTTGTCGGTGCCATACAGCAGCGAAACATCAGGGCGACCGGCGGCTCACTCGAATCGTTTACCAGTGAGAAAAACCTTGTGACCCTCGCTCAGTTTCGCGATCCGCTGGAAGTTGGGGATGTCGTTGTGCGGTCAAGTTTCGACGGACCGATTATCAAGGTTACCGATATAGCCGATGTTACCGACAGTTTCGAAGAAGAGCGGGTTTTGTCGAGAATCAACGGGCATCCGGCTATCTCGTTTCTGATCAATAAAAGTGAATCGGCTGATATTATTCGGACGGTAGAGGCGATCAGGGATCTGGTCAGTGAAGAGGAGGAGCTGCTGCCGGAGGGCGTGAGGTTTATTTATGGCCTCGACTTTTCACAATATGTGGCCAACCAGCTTACCATTGTCATGACAAACGGCGGGATCGGTCTTGTGCTCGTCATGATCGTTCTGGCCCTGTTTCTCAATATCCGGACCGCATTCTGGGTAGCTCTCGGTATACCGTTTACCCTGCTCGGAGGTATTTCGCTGCTTCCGCTCTTCGATGTCGAACTCGATACGGTGACGCTTACCTCCCTGATCATCGTTATCGGTATTGTTGTCGATGATGCCATTATCATATCTGAAAACATTTTTCAGCGTCGTGAACGAGGCGAATCGCCTATCGATGCGGTGGTCAATGGTATCTATCAGGTTTACAAGCCTGTGCTGACGACTGTTCTGACAACCTTTCTTGCGTTCGCTCCAATGTTTTTCATGCCGGGTATCCTCGGTAAATTTGTTTTCGTGATCCCGTTGACCATTTCGCTTGCTCTTTTCGTTTCACTCATTGAAGCGTTCCTGATTCTCCCGGCGCATGTGATGCCCGGGCTGTATACGAGGGAGGGAAAAGATCCAAAATCCACCATGCGCAACTGGTTTATACCGATACGCGACATGTTTGAAAAGGTTCTTCGTTCAATGCTGCGTTTCCGGTACGTTCTGGTATTTTTTGCACTGCTCTCGTTTGGCGGGGCTATGTTTTACGGCCTGAATTATATCAGCTACATTCTTTTTCCGACAAAAGGATCCGATGCGTTCAATATCTGGATCGAGGTTCCTGTTGGAAGCTCTCTCCAGACAACCTCTGATAAAGCCGCCGAGTTTGAAAAAATAATAGGGGTTCTGCCTGAAGATGAGTTGGATGCCTATCTGACAAGAATCGGAACACAGGCGGACATTGTGCCAATCGAGCAGGAAAATTTTGCCGAGCTTGCCGTCAAGCTTACACCATACGGGACACGGGAAAGATCAGCGGATGAAATTGTGGACGATATCCGTGAAAAAGCCAAAGAGATCACCGGAATATCGCAGACAACGTTTTTCGTTGAATCCGGAGGTCCCCCTGTCGGTAAGCCTGTCACGATACGTGTTGTCGGTTCCGACGATTCGCTGAGGACTGCTCTTGCCGATTCAGTCTTCAGCTATCTTGGCGCAATTCAAGGTGTTACTGACCCGGATCGCAATGACAAGGAGGGTAAGGAGCAGATTGAAATAGTAATTCGCCATGACCGCCTTGCCCGGCTCGGATTGTCGGTGGCGGATATTGCCAGAACGGTCAGAACGGCCTATGACGGTCAGGTGGTCACCAGCGTCCGTTACGGTGAAGAGGAGGTTGATTTCAGGGTGATGCTCAAGAAGTTTGCCAGAAAGAAGCTCGAATACCTTCAGGATCTTTCTATTCCAAACAGGACGGGCAGGTTGATTCCGTTGAAAGAGGTTGCCGGTTTCGAGCAGGGTTCGGGCCCATCCATATTTCATCACTATGATGGGGAGCGGTCAGTGACGATTTCCGCAGATGTACAGCAGGACAAGATAACGCCGATCGAGGTTATGCAGACGGTCGAGAAGCAGTTTGCCGGAAATCGTGATTTCCCCGGGATCAAGCTGGTATTCGGCGGCGAAGCCCAGGAGTCCCAGGAATCGCTCCGTGGATTGTTCATCGCTTTTGGTGTGGCAGCTTTCGGCATATACTTTTTGCTCATACTGCTGTTCAACTCCCTTACACAGCCGCTGCTCGTGATGATGTCGATACCGTTTGCCATCATTGGTATTGTCATCACCTTCGCCGCACATGGTGAGGTATTCAGCTTCCTCGGACTGCTCGGTGTTGTCGGTATGGCCGGTGTCGTGGTCAACGACTCGCTTGTTCTGGTCAACTACCTCAACGAGCTTTACCAGTCCGGGCAAACAAGGGATATTCCTGCCCTGGTTGCAAAAGGTACCGCTGATCGTCTGCGTGCCATTCTGCTGACAACGGTGACAACTGCCGCCGGTCTTCTGCCTTTAGCTTACGGTATCGGCGGAACGGATGCAACGATGATGCCGATGGCGCTTGCTCTGGGATGGGGGCTGCTGCTTGCTACTCCTTTGACGTTAGTGCTGATTCCCTGTCTGTACATGATCGGTTTTGATATAAGAGATCTGTTGTCAAGGGTTTCCGGTGGAAGTAAAGGGCTCCCTGAAGATGCGTGATTTTTGATTGATATATTGTTTTTGCTGCCGTACATTATGTGCAGAGAACCGGATTTTTCTGAAAAGACATGGTTAATAATGAACGGAAGTATCCGGTTTTTCTTTATCGGTTATAGTTGCACTATCAAAAATTGTGATCTCAAGTAATTATGGTGAAGCGTATAGGAAAAAGATTTGGGGTGTTCTGCGTTACCATGCTTTCTCTATCGCTTTCAGGGTGCGGCGGTGGTGCCGGAACCGGAGGGGCGGGAGCACAGCAGCAGGCTCCGTCACTTCCTGTGATGAACATCGGGTCTTCTTCAACTGTGGTGATACAACAGTATTCCGCTCTTCTTGAAGGAGTTGTTACGGTTGAAGTCAGACCTCAGGTTGACGGAACTCTGCAGGAGATAGCCGTCGATGAAGGAGCTTTTGTCAAAGCAGGTCAGTTACTTTTCGGTATTGACGATCGGGTCTACAGGGAAGAGCTGAAATCTGCTGTTGCTCTGCAACATGCTGCAAAAGCGGCTCTCGACGTTGCCGGGATAGAGGTGGAGAGGCTCAGGCCGCTGGTAAAAAACAAGGTTGTATCGGAAATACAGCTGAAGCAGGCTTTGGCAAAACATCGCTCCGCAAAGGCAAGCCTCGAACAGGCGGATGCGGCCGTTCAGATGGCCCGTATCAACGTTGAGTATACCCGGATCAAGGCGCCAGTAGAGGGTTATATCGGTGATATTCCCTTTCGTATCGGCAGTCTGGTAAGCAAAAATCAGCAGCAACAGTTGACCACGCTTACCGATGTGCACGAGATACGGGCCTATTTCAGTATGAGTGAGGTTGATTTTGTGCGTTTCAAAAAGCAGTTTCCCGGTGCTTCAATCGAGGAAAAACTTTCCTCTGTGCCTCCGGTGACCCTGCTTCTTCCCGATGGAAGCCGCTATCCTTTCGATGGCAGGCTCGATGCCGTCAGCGGTCAGTTTGATCGTTCTACGGCTTCGGTGATGTTTCGTGCAACGTTTCCCAATGCTGAAGGCATGCTGCGTTCAGGAAATACAGGGAAAGTAAGCATTGCTTACCGTTACGATAATGTGCTGCAGGTTCCGCAGGCGAGCACGGTGGATCTTCAGGACAGGGTATTTGTCTTCAGGGTCGCGGAGGGTAATGTTGTTTCCCGAACGCCTGTTACGGTTGTCGGCAAAAGCAATAACAATTATATCGTCAGTGAAGGTCTTGAGAATGGCGACATGATCGTCGTGTCCGGATTCAGCCGTTTACCTGACGGTACGGTC
>JAPHUN010000035.1 GCA_026193435.1 Chlorobium sp. | reverse complement strand
TATCGCGAAAACACGTTTTTTTTTACCAACATTATCCATAGATCAAATATTGCATACGTATCAATGAAAACGAGACTGTAAGACACCTCTGTTTATTACCATATGCGATTCACGTGCAAGGCGAACGGAGCGCGGAAACCGGAGTGTACAGAGAGTACATCAGGATTTCGAGCATCGCTCGACGAAATATGTATTTCCGTCCAACCTCCGACGCATAATAATACTATTTATTTGTGTACAGCTATCTTATCTTGTATACCTGAATTGAGCGATTGTCGAGCATGCCGGAGCTGCGAGGCACAGGGAATGCCGCTGTAGTGATCTACCGCAAGTTCCCGGTAACGAAGCAGATCCGGTGTGATAGGCAATCCCGAAAGGTTTCATACAATGCGGCTCTTTATCAGTTTCACGTTCACCCGAAAGGTGAGGGATAATCTCTATACATTACATGGTATAACAGATAGTTTTTAATACGCTTACTATTATGGAGCATTTGTTGAAAAGCTCAGTTTAGGTTATATTATAGTCAAGACGTAGAAAGGAATACTATAAACCACAAATATTATTTTACGATGACTATGACACCACGAGATGTATCAACCCCTGACAAATATGACCTTTTCATACAGAAAATCGATCAGTTTCAATCTCTTGTTGAAAAGAAAACAGAATTGCAGAACACCATAGCTCAGATTCAAAAAGAATTTGCTGAAAGAATCTCTCCTGTTGAAAATGAGCTTTCCGTTGTGATAAAAAAACTTGATCAGAATCTATCAAAGCTTGAATCTGCGAAACAAGCCACAAGCTCATCCGGCGCTTACACCAAGTATGGAAGAGGTCAGCTTGGAGAAGCGATCAAGGATCTGCTGCGCTCAAATCCTGAAAAAGCGTTCAAACCGAAAGAAATCGCAGACGCACTCAACACAAAGGGAACAAATGTAAGCCTGTGGTTCAACAAATACGGCTTGACGGATAATGAAATCGACCGAATCCCTTCAGGCACCGGCGGCAAACGTTTCGTCTACAAAATCAAGTAAGCTGTTTTTCCCCCATAGCGTTGTTCTTTCTTTCCGAGACACCAAACACAAGACGGCCGTTCAACGGCCGTCTTGTGTTTATAGACGAGTAAAAAAAGGGCTCGAGGTGTTAGGTGTTAGGTGTTAGGTGTTAGGTGTTAGGTGTTAGGTGTTAAACAGAAGATAGTCATCCCGGACTTGATCCGGGATCCATCTTTAAAGAATAATGTAAAGACATGAATCTCCGGGTAAGACCTGTGAAATCTAAGCCTTGATTTCACGGGTCAGGCCTGAAGGTGACCAAAACGGGCGAAAGATTTTTCGCCCCTGCATCCTAACGCGTAGCACATAACACCTAACGCATTCCCTTCTCATCGCTCACCACGGGCAGACACACAGGTCTGCCCCTACCAATCCCCAATCCCCACCTAACACATCCCACACTCATTGCTCATCGCTCAGAACTCAGAACTCCCCTCGTTCTTCCGGTCTACGGCCGCCCACCATTATTCCCGTTCTTACTTCATTGTCATGCCCCCCATGTAATAACGTCGACTAGTACACAGGGTTGATGCGGCATCCAACCTCCCTGAAAGTCATGCCGGACGCGATCCGGCATCCATGCGGTTTTACAGGACAAGAGTGGATTCCCGTGTAAGGCCTGTGAAATAGATGCTCAGATTTCACGGGTCAGGCACGGGAATGACAGGGGAAAAAGTGTCCCCACTCCCCCATTCATCAATACCCCAGATTGCGCTTGTTTCTGACAAAGTTCAGCGCGAGGGCCACCATAAGCATATTGCCAAGCAGCGATGAACCCCCGTAGGAAAGAAACGGGAGCGGTACGCCGATAACCGGAAAAAGACCGATCGTCATGCCGATATTGATGATTACATGAACAAGCCAGAGAGAAACAAAACCGACAAGCGTCAGCTCGACATACTTGTTTTTGATAACACTTACAAGCCAGAGCATTCTCAGAAGCAGCGCGAGAAAAAGACTGAGCAGTACAATGCTTCCGATGAGCCCCATTTCTTCACCGATAACACAAAAAATAAAATCCGTCCATTGAGCAGGTATAAAACGCAGCTGAGTCTGCGTTCCTTCAAGAAACCCTTTACCGAATATTCCGCCTGATCCAATAGCGATTTTTGCCTGAAGCGCATTATAACCCGCGCCCTGAGGATCTGACATCGGGTCAAGAAAGGTCTGAATCCGCTTCATCTGGTGGGGCTGCAAAATCAGTGCGGCATATCGTGAGGTAAACACCCCCCCTGCCAAACCGGCAAGCGATACAAGAAGCTGCGAATAATGAAACCCCTTTCGCAGATACACAAAAAACCCAAAAAATATAAGCGTAAGCAGTATAAGTAGAGAGAGATTAAAAAAACCAACAACTGCAAGAACGAGCGGCAGCACCATCAGCAAAAGATAATACACATTGAACCCGGCCATGATCATGACAGGAAAAAGAAAAAAGAGGTAGGTTAGCGTCGTTCCCATATCGGGCTGAAGCATGACCAGAATTGCGGGAATGACAGCTATGGAAATCGCTATCAGAACATGTTTAGGGGATGTAATATCTGTACTGTCGCTTGAAAGAAATCTTGCAAGAGCAAGAATCGTCGTAACTTTAGCTATTTCTGAAGGCTGAATACTGATAAAACCTATACGAACCCAACTGGTGGCGCCTGCGACTTTGGTCCCGAAAAGCAACACAATGACAAGAAGACATAAACCGAAAACATATAAACCATAGGAATACTCCATTATTATCCTGTGATCGGTATAATATACAACAGCCATGGCGATCAAACCGATACCGAACCATATAAACTGCTTATAGAAAAGATCGATTGCACCCACTCCGTTACTGGCACTGTATATCGCAAGCAGACCAAAAACTATAAGCCCGGCCATAAACCCGAACAACCATACATCCAGCTTGTTGTATCGATTTACCATATCATTGATTTTGTATTTCCTTGTACTTAATCATAAAATTAAAAGAACGTGCCTGGTGCTAAGTGCTAAGGTTAAGATAGTCATGCCGCCCCGTGTAATAATACGAATATTACACCCCTGTGAAATCAAAACATCTATTTCACGGGGTGATCCGGCATCCATAAAAAAGAAAAAAAGGGAAAAGGAAAGAAAGTAACCGGTGGCCAGTGACGAGAAAATAACAAATTGGCTGGTTGGCTAAATAGCCCCAAGATCACCAGATCGGGCGAAAGATTTTTCGCCCCTACCAGTTACCAGTCTTCAATAGTAAATAGTCATTAGTCATTTGCCCCCCGCTCATCACTCATCGCTCAGTACTCAGCACTAAGAACTCCTACTCCCTATTCCCTACCATCCGTTCCTCATTGTCCCTGACTTTTTGTATAGTATAAACATTCTGCAAGCGCCTAAACCATGATCCATGTCAGACAATACATCTTTTTCCTGCGGCTATGTCGCCATCATCGGACCTCCGAATGCGGGTAAATCCACCCTGCTGAACCGGCTGCTCGATCATAAACTATCGATAGTAACGCCTAAACCGCAAACAACAAGAAAAAAAATTACGGGAATTTACCATAGTGACCGTTGTCAGATACTCTTTCTTGATACGCCGGGCATCATGAAACCCATGCAGGAACTCCATCAATCAATGCTGACGGCAACTCGCTCGACCCTGAAAGAAGCTGACGTCATCATAACGATGATCCCGGCATCGAAAAAAAACGGCCTGTTCGATCAGGCATTCACGGAGATGCTTTTCAGTGAGTGGCTTACCAATACCGGAAAACCGGTGATTGCCGCCCTGAACAAATCCGACTTTTTGAATACAGGGGAGCAGGAAGAAGCCTTGACGATAATCAAAGAACGCTGGAAACCGGAGAAAGCTCTGGCTGTTTCCGCGTTAAAAGGGTCAGGAACCGGAGATCTGATTGAAGCGCTGCTCCCTTTGCTTCCCGCTTCCGCCCCCCTCTACCCTGAAGACATTCTCAGTACGGCTCCCGAACGTTTTTTCGTCAGCGAGATTATCAGGGAAAAAATCTTTCTCTTCTATGGACAGGAAATCCCCTATTCAACCGAAGTCGTCGTCGACGAATTTAAAGAACAGCATGAAAACGACAGCTCAAGAAAAGAGTTGATCCGCTGTTCGATAGTCGTCGAGCGTGATACGCAAAAACACATACTCATCGGGAAAAAAGGCGCTGCCCTGAAAAAACTCGGCATGGCGGCAAGAACAGAGATCGAGGAGTTCCTCGGTCGACCGGTATTCCTGGAGTTGTTCGTGAAAGTACGTCCTGACTGGAGAAAGAAAAAAGGGATGCTGAGAAGTTTCGGGTACTGAGTGCTGAGTGCTGAGTGCTGAGTGCTGAGTGCTGAGTGCTG
>JAPHUN010000268.1 GCA_026193435.1 Chlorobium sp. | reverse complement strand
CGTTTCACGATCTCCGCATTCTGCAGAAAAAGGCTATTTCAGGAGCTGAAAACCATGATTTCGATACACTCCTCGACAGAACGGAAAAGAATATACTCGCAGAGCTCGAGGCGCTCTCCCCCACTCTGGGAAAACTTGACCCGAACCTTGAGCAGGTCCTCGCCGGATCGCTGGTACAGATCGAGAAGGTCATGACAGGTATTCGCCAGAAAACCCACCGGGCCGGCAGAAGAAAGCATGATGAGCTCATCGCGCAGCTCGACAAGGCGGCAACAGGCATCTTTCCCGAAGATCTTCCCCAGGAAAGGGTGATCAACATTTTCTATTACCTCAATAAATACGGCTGGGGAATTCTTGATGCGTTTGCAGCGATGCTGCGCGCACATTCCTCCGAGTCCCATATCATTCTGGAGCTTTGACCGGCGCTCATCCTCGCCTTATTCTCTCGCCCGTTCAAGTTCCCTGAGCAGCATATCGACTGTCACCACTTCAGGAAGGACAACAGCGCGATCAAGCTCACCGTGAGGAATGAGTACAAACAGAGGAACTCCGGATCTGCCGAACCGCTGCATCAACGCAGTGACCGCATCGTCCCTTGACGTCCAGTCAGCTCTGACTGCCGCGACATCCGGACGATGCAGCGCTTCGACAACATCGTTATTACCCAGGACGCTTGCCTCAAGCACCTTGCAGGTTATACACCAGTCGGCCGTGAATTCCAGAAAGACCGTCTTTTTCTTTTCAAGCAGTTCCTCGAAGAGGAGCGGGGAAAACTCCTGCCACAACGCACCGTTGTTGTCACCGGCTGCGCTCAAACCCGAACGGTCAGCCTCAGGGCCCTGTTTAGCTCCGCTCCCGATATCGGATATGAGTATCAGAAATGCTCCTGTCATAAAAACAAGAGCCGCTGCCCAGACAACAAGCTGTTTCCGCAATGAAGCTCCGTGAGCCGTCAGACTTCCGACAACCCACAGGCAAAAGGCAACGACAAACAACAGAAGAAGAAGACTGAACATGCCGTCGCTTCCGGCCTGCGCGTTGAGTATAGCGGCAAGCCATACCACCACGGCAACAAGGATAAAACCCATCAACTGTTTAAAAACAAACATCCAGTGTCCCGGTTTCGGAAGAAGCTTCAGCCATGCAGGATGCCATGCAAGTATCACATAGGGAGCGGCCATACCCACGGCGATAACCGTAAAAAAAAGAAAGACCACCCATACGGGCTGAACGAAGGCAAATCCGAGAGCGGTTCCGAGAAAAGGAGCCGTACATGGTGTCGCAAGGGTGGTTGCCAGAACGCCGCTGACAAACGACCCGAGAACATCGTGATGCAATGCGACGCTGCCGATTTTACCGGACACAACCGGAGCGCCGAGTTCAAAGAGACCGAAAAGGTTCAGACTGAAAGCAAAAACAATCGCCGCGATGAACATGACGAATACGGGAGACTGAAACTGAAATCCCCATCCTATCTGCTGCCCCATACCCTGCAGCCCCCAGACAAAGGCGGCAAGTACCCAGAAAGACAACAGCACTCCCGCAGCAAAGACAAGACTGTGAACGCGGCCGGTTTTTCGCGAATGCCCGCCTGAAGCTAACGGGTCACTGCCGACAAGACTGAACACCTTCAGCCCGATTACGGGCAGCACACACGGCATGACGTTCAGGAGAATCCCCCCCAAAAACGCAAGCCCGAGCATTACGGGAAGCGAACCGGAAACAGCCGATGAGGCTGGAACCGCCTCCCCGGAATCAACCCCGGCATCGACAACATACGCGCTGTGCTCTGTGACGACAACGCCCTTGAGGCGTTCGGGAGCCTCTTCAGCGCTCAAGGGCAGTTGTACCGACCTGCCCTGAACCGTAATGCCTTTGATGTCAATACCTTTTTCCGGATACAGGGGAAAGAAATCTTTCACGTTCCGGGCATCCGAACCGGAGAAATCAATTTCAAGAAAACCGGAGCCGCCCTCTCGCACTGCGGCAATACGCTCTACGACAAGTGAGGCATCCCCCTGCAGGGGAATTCTCCCGAGAAACTTCGCGGCGAGATCCTTGTTCGCCTGACTTGAGGAATCCGCTTCCAGATCCAGAGAAACGGAACCCGGAATACAGACCTCCTTGCATGACAACCATGACACTTCAGCCTTCAGGGGAAAGCCGCTTCGGGGAAAAATACGGTTATCAGATGGTTTTTCAGGAACAATTCTGGAAAAAAGGACAACCTCATCCCTGTAGCCAAACCCTGTAATACCCCCGGACTCGAACCGCTCCGGAAAAGGATACTCGACAGGAAGTGAGCGAAACCCCTCGGGAAGCTTCCATACTATCTCCACAGGCATCCCTGCCTCTCCGGGGTTCTTCCAGTAGACATGCCAGCCCTCTTCTATCTTCAGATGAACAGCCGCAAGAAGCCCTTCCCCGGAAGAATTCCCGACAAGAAACGCTTCGACTTCAACAGGCTGATCGTCACCGAACAATCCCGCATGAAGCGGCGAGCTCCATGCAAGAAGACAGATTGCGATACATGATAACAGCAATGTAAACCGTTGGAGAGGCATGTGTGTGAGGAGACTGTTGAGTTGTTGAGTTGTTGAGCTGTTGAATCGTTGACGCCGGGAGAGACAACAGGAACTGTTTTCTTGTACTTCGCTGCATCTCTACAGGTTGCATCACGATTGATAGCTATGCACACTGTTCTGGGCTGACGGCAGGTAGTTCACGCCAAACCAGCTGACGAGAAGGACAAGAAAAGCCAGAGCAAGATACCACTGCAGCCGGTTCCTGTCAACATTTACCGCAGTCGCATGCAAATAACCAAGATAGACCAGCCAGGCAATCAGCGCCCAGGTCTCTTTGGGATCCCATGTCCAGTAATGCCCCCAGGCTTCTTTAGCCCAGAGCGCGCCAAACACAAGCCCGAACGTAAGAAAAACAAAACCAAGCAACGCCAGATAGTGACTCACAGACTCCCCGCCTGTTTCCAGAGAATGCCTGTTCCGGATAAGATTGTGCCAGGCCGCGGCAGAAGATGCGGCGAGCAGAACGTAACCGACAAGATAGACAACCACATGAGGAACAAACCACGCACTCTGCAAAGCCGGCATCAGGCTCCTGTCATACACATCAGGGTGGAGAAGATTGATCACAAGAAAAAACGCGGCCAAAGCCATGCAGTAGTATTTCAACCAGCCAACCTTCCATCGATACTCAACAAGAAAACCGACAACGGGAATCAAGGTCGCATACCAGAGACGGGTTTCCCCGAGCGTTCGCAACGGAGGACGATCGAGCTCTGACCAGAAAGCCACAAGAAATAAAAACATGATGGCGGTTCCTCCGAGCATCAGGACAGTACCCGTGATTTTCAGAGCCTTCCGCTTTTCCGAAAAAACACCTAACAGACTGCCTCCCCCCCAGCACGCCATCGCGCTGAGAGCAACGTATGGAAATTCAACCCAGGTCATAATGCCTATCCTCCAGATTCCCTCTCTTTGCCACAATACAACTGCTTAATCACGTTACTATCCGAAAATACCCGCTGACCAGCCTTCTCCCACGAAACATTGACTTCACTTCTCAATCAACAGGCGCACCCTCTTTTGAGCGATGCAGCACCTCAACACTTCAACACCTAAACAATTCAACAAATCAACACTCCCTCTCTATTTTTTCCTGATCCCATTCCAGAAAAAAATCGCGTTGCCTGCCATGATCATAAAAAAACCGAGATAGACTGCGGGCAGCCAGGGGTCTCTCACCCCTTCGACAAGACTGAGGCTCGACCATCTGCCGGATTTCTCGTCATATCCCATCTGGTATAACTTCCAGCCCATGACACTCTTCGGACTGTTCACTTCAAGCGCTGCAGACCGGGAGTCCTCATCCTTACCTGTACGGATAGTCACCTGTGATCGAAACTTTTTCGGGGAACCGGGAACCAGCACAAGAAGCCTGTTTTCAACAGTGACAAACGCGGGACGCTCAAACGGACTCCCGGTACTGACCCATCCGGAAAAGGCCTTTCCGGCATGGATTCCCGATATCTTCACATAGGATACACCCTTATCGGCAGAAACCGGAACCGGATTTCCCTTTTCATCTTTCATCGCGAAAGGAAAATACTTCTCCACCCGTACTTCCAGATCACCCAACGCAGTGACCATTCCTTCTGCAATACTCTGGTTCGAAAGGCGTTCGTCCATCTCAAGCCGGTCATTATCCGGATCGAACAGCGCAAGCTGCGGCTCGTATTCCTGCATCTCAAAATCCTGAAGATAGAGAGAAAACGGAAGATCTATCATGGCGTTGGAGCGGGAGTATGCTTTTGCGGTGGAACGGCCTTCATAGAGAGGAATAATGACTCTCTGCAGATCTGCCGCGCCCATAACGCCACACGCAAGCGCCATCCAGAAGCCTCCATGAAACAGTATGAACTGGAGGTTCGACGCCTTGAAAGGGAAAAGTTTCCAGACAAGCGAGAGACCGAGATTGACAAGAAAAAAAAAGACCGTCAAGGCGAATGGCCAGCTGGAAAAAACCCCGTTGAGCCGAAGCTTTTGTGTCCATAACGCCCCTGTTCCCGCTTCCTGGGGCAGG
>JAPHUN010000264.1 GCA_026193435.1 Chlorobium sp. | reverse complement strand
TACGTGTTAGGTGCTACGTGTTAGGTGCTACGTGTTAGGTGCTACGTGTTAGGTGTTAGGTGGGAAGAGGATGTGGGGAGTGCTGAGTACTGAGGGGCAGTCAGAAGCCAGAATTCAGCTGTAGGGGCGGGCCCATGTGCCCGCCCGGATGAACGGTCGGCAGTCAGCCTCTGTTTACTCCGGTTTCTCCGCTCCGCTCTTCTTGTCTTTATGTCGCTCAAGACTGTTTATAGAGGTGCCCAGAAGATCAGGAAAGGGGAAAAAAACAGAGAAATAATGTATGTTCTCACTTACGCAAGCTTCTGAAACCGGCATGAACTGTTCCTGTTAACAGTAACCCTTGAATGAACGGAAGAGATGGAAATAAGAACCGATTTATATTTAGGCGACAGTCAGGAAGAACTGAAAAAAATTCCGGACAACTCGGTAGATCTGATAGTCACTTCTCCCCCTTATGCCGATCAGAGAAAAAAAACTTACGGAGGCATCCATCCTGATCATTATGTCTCATGGTTTTTGCCAATAGCCGAACAGCTCATGCGAGTGCTCAAACCAACGGGAACCTTTGTACTGAATATCAAGGAAAAAGTTGTGAACGGTGAACGAAGTACCTACGTTATGGAGCTCATTCTGGAAATGAGAAGGCAACAGGGCTGGCTATGGACAGAGGAATTTATCTGGCATAAAAAAAACTGCTATCCGGGTAAATGGCCGAACCGCTTCAGGGATTCCTGGGAACGGCTCATTCAGTTCAATAAAAGCAAACAGTTTTACATGAATCAGGAAGCCGTCATGGTTCCCATGGGTGAATGGTCAAAAACCAGATTGAAAAATCTCAGCGAGACCGATAAAGTGCGTGACGAATCAAAAGTCGGCAGTGGCTTCGGCAAAAACATTTCAAACTGGTTGGACAGGAAAAAGGCTTATCCGACAAACGTTCTCCACCTGGCAACGGAATGTAATAATAAAAAGCATAGCGCAGCATTTCCGGAAGGGCTCCCTGAATGGTTTATCAGATTGTTCACCAAAGAAGGAGATACTGTACTCGATCCGTTCATGGGTTCGGGAACGACAAATATCGTTGCAAGCAGAATGAAACGTCATTCTATTGGGATAGATATTTTGCCGGAGTATTATTCTATGGTCTGTGACGAACTCAAACCACAGGAACTTTATCTTCTGGAGCAAACAAAACAATATGAAACCGATACTATCAAGCGACGTATCGAAGTACGTTGAAGACAACATCGGAACGTTCCACCAGAAAAGGATCTCGAACCTTGACAGATTGAAGCTGAACAAGGTACTGGAGCGGAAAAACCCCTATCTGTTCAGGGCAAAACATCTCTTAACTGCGGAAGAGATCGTCAAGGGACTTGTCGATGCACACATATCTTCGAATGAGGAGACCATTTTCGGAGACTGGCTCGAAGGGCTGGCTATTTTTATTAATGGAAAAGTCTATGGCGGAAGGAAATCCGGTATTCCGGGTATTGACCTGGAATTTGACAGAGGCAGCGTACGTTACATCGTCAATATCAAGTCTGGGCCAAACTGGGGCAATTCAAGTCAGATTGCAAAAATGAAGTCTGATTTCAGAACAGCCGCAAAAACTCTCAGAACAAGCAATTCGGGAATTACTGTCACTGCTGTTAACGGATGTTGTTATGGGAAAACCCGGACATCAGACAAAGGGGATTATTATAAATATTGTGGTCAGGAGTTCTGGGAGTTCATTTCTGGTGATTCCGATCTGTTCGTAGAAATTATTGAACCGCTGGGGCACAAGGCAAGAGAAAAAAATGCTGAATTTCAGCAGTCCTACTCCCAGATGATCAATAAGTTCACCATGCAATTCGGAGCAGGCTACTGTGATGACAACGGATCGATTAACTGGATAAAACTACTGAAACACAACTCTGCTTCGAGCTATGCCAAAGAAAGTGACACGTAGATGAAAGAGTACTATGGGTTAGGGGTGAGGTGATGAGCAATGAGCAATGAGTCTGGGATGAGCTAAGTGCTATGTGTTAGGTGTTAGGTTGGAAGAGGGAGTCGTAGGAGATAGAAGCAAGTAGTCAGTCGCCAGAAGATTTGTAGGGGCGGGCCCCTGTGCCCGCCCAGATGAAGGGTTTATAAGCAGGATTTGTAGGGGCGAAAAATATTTCGCCCTTCTGGATGCAAGAGAAATCGACGGCTCGTTTCCGGATAGAGTACTATTTTTGTGAAATGTTCTGTAACTTCTTATTTGGGAGGGAGTTATAATAGGTTGATGGCGATCCCGAGCCTTCGATCTTGCGTAACGTCTTTCTATTTTGTAAGATACGGATGGAGGTTGGTGTGATTTTCGATTGTTTTTGCTTTTTCTCGCCGATTTTCCGGTGAACCTTTGATTTCTGGCTGTGAGCCCTTGCCAGACAAGCGTTTCCAGAGGTAGAGTAGGACGACCCGATTAGCTACAGGGGATTGCGACAATTACTATCCGGAACAATAAGCGACACAGTTGTCAGAAG
>JAPHUN010000343.1 GCA_026193435.1 Chlorobium sp. | reverse complement strand
ACCTCCCGCAGATACAAGGCCCTCAGCCGCGGGGATATTTCCTTTATTCAGGCTCAGAATCCTCAGGTCCTGATTTTTACCAGGACATACAAGGATGAGACCATGCTGTGCATCATCAACCTGTCGCGTAACGCGCAGGCGGTCACCATGGACCTGTCAGAGTACGAAGGATATATTCCTGAAGAGGTGTTCAGCCTCAGTCACTTTCCCGGGATTTCCACAAGGCCGTATACAGTTACGCTGGGTCCCTACGGATATTTCTGGTTCAAGCTTGTCAGGAGTGAAGAGGAGATCGGGAGCAGGCGCTATATCGACAAGCCGTTTGCGAAAGTCGCCGCCATGGATGACCTCTTTTCCGGCAAGATCCTTGACCGTCTTGAATCCAGAGTCCTGCCTCAGTATATACGGGGTTGCAGATGGTTTGGCGGCAAGGCCCGCAAGATCGTCAGGGTCAGCGTCAACGATAGCATTCCTGTGCCAGCCTGTCAAAACACGGTCTACCTGATTGTCGAGGTACGCTATCCGAGCGGCTCGAACGATCTGTATCAGCTTCCGGTGACATTTCTGCCGACAGGAGAGTTCAACCCTGACGAAGACTTTTTCATGAAGCAGGTTATCTGCAGTGTGAAGATCGGAGAGAACGAGGGGTATCTCTGCGATGCGACCTATCAGAAGGAGTTCCATCGTTTCCTTCTCGACGTTATCATCTCCGGAAAAGGCCTGAAGGGGGGGATCTTCAAACTGACAGCCGAAAAGGGCTCGACTCTGGAGGAGTATCTGCCGCAGGAAGAGGATGATAGTATGAACTCCGTGATTTTCGGTCTGGAGCAGAGCAATACGTCGATCATGTATGATGACAAGCTCTGTCTGAAGCTCTACCGCAAGATCTCTTCAGGGATTTCTCCTGAAGTTGAAATCTGCCGCACCTTGACTGAAAAGACATCGTTTGAGAGTTCTCCTGCCTATCTCGGAGCGCTTAATCTTTCCAAGAGCCGCAAGGATTTCTGTTCTCTGGGGATCCTGCAGAACTTTATCCCTAATGAGGGGGACGCCTGGAGTCAGACACTCCACTATGTACGCCGATACTATGAAGAGGTGCTTGTTCTGTTGCCGCAGCTCGAAGAGATCCCGGAAATTCCCCCGATAGGAGGAGAGACAGTCGAGATGCCGGAGATCATGCACGGGCTGATAGGTGAAATCTACCTCGGGATGGTTAATAAGCTTGCTGAGCGAACAGCAGAAATGCATCTTTCTCTGGCCTCGCCGGATCTTGGTCCTGATTTTCTGCCTGAAGCATTTACCACGCTCTATCAGCGCTCAATATACCAGTCCATGCGTGAACAGGTGAAAAGAGGTATGGTGATGCTCAAGGAGCAGATGAAGGGAATTGCAGAAGATTATCAGGGAATTGCTGCTGATCTGCTTGGACGGGAGCAGGAGATCCTGGACCGGCTTTCGCATATCAAAGCCCGCAGGATCCCGGCATCAAAGATCAGGATTCATGGCGACTATCATCTCGGTCAGGTACTCTGGACCGGTAAGGATTTTGTGATCATTGACTTTGAAGGCGAACCGGCACGCTCTATCAGCGAGCGCAGGATCAAGCGTTCCGCGTTCCGTGATCTTGCCGGAATGATGCGGTCGTTCCATTACGCGGCCTTCAATGTCCTGATCCAGGATCGTTCTATCAGACCTGAGGACGCTGAAAAGCTTGAGCCATGGGCGGAGTTGTGGAGCTTTTATACCGGGCAGCATTTCTATGATGTGTATGCGGCCGCCGTTGGAGGACACGACCTGATTCCTGAAAATATTACAGAACAGCACCTCCTGCTTCGCTCCTATCTTATGGACAAGGCTATTTATGAATTGAACTATGAGCTGAACAACCGTCCTGAGTGGGTAGGCATAGCTCTGAAGGGTTTGCAGCGGCTGCTTGAATCGTGAGTTGGTGAACGGTAAATCGTGATTGGTTGTTGGAGGGTCTATGGATATTCTTTCCGACAGCATCGAAAAGGTTCTCGAAAAACTGGGCACAACGTCAGGCGGGCTTTCCACGAAGGAGGCTGAAGTTCGGCTCGCCCGTTATGGGGAGAACCGGCTCAGGGAAAAAGACAGGATTTCCATCTGGGAGATCCTCTCGCAGCAGTTTTCAAGTTTGCTTGTCTGGTTACTGATTTTTGCTGTCGCGGTTTCCCTGTTTTTCGGTGACGTTCTCGAAAGCGCGGTGATCGGGTTTATTCTCATCGTGAACAGCGCGATAGGTTTTTTTCAGGAGTTCCGTGCTGAAAAAGCTCTCGAAGCGCTGAAAAAAATCTCCGGTTTCAAGGCAAAAGTTTTCCGCGACGGCCTTGTTGTAAAGCTTGAAACACGTCTGCTTGTTCCAGGCGATATCATTCTTCTCGAAACCGGTGATCGTATTCCCGCAGATGCGCGGCTTCTGGAGATAATGAATCTCGAAACCCAGGAGTCCATGCTGACCGGTGAATCAACGCCGGTACAGAAATCTGCAGACACGGTCAATGTTGACGCTCCGCTCGCTGAACGCTTCAACATGCTGTATTCCGGAACGATAGTTTCCAAGGGGCGAGCTACTGCGGTGGTGACACAAACCGGAATGGGTACGGAACTCGGCAGGATTGCAGAGCTTCTTTCCGCGGACAGGGAGAGCCGGAAAAGCCCCCTGCAGAACAAGCTCAACCACTTCTCCCGCCGGCTTGCCCTGCTGGTAATACTTGCGGCAGTCGTGATCTTTTTTCTCACCTGGGCTTCCGGGGAGGACCTGCTGGAAACCTTCAAGACAGCCATCAGCCTTGCTGTGGCAGCAATTCCTGAAGGGTTGCCCGCTGTAGTTGCGCTCACGCTTGCCAAGGGTGTGCAGCGTATGGTGAAACAAAATGCTATTGTCCGTCACCTGCCTGCTATTGAGACGCTCGGCTCATCTTCGGTTATCTGTTCCGATAAAACCGGGACCATGACCATGAACCGTATGCGTGTCAGGAAGGTCTATGCAGGTGGTCGGCAGATAGAGCTTGAAGAAGATCGTGAAGAAGATGCCGCAAGCCGAAAAGACCAGGAACTGCTGTTCAGGTCAGGAGCGCTGTGTAATGATGCCAGGCTCAACCCGGATGGCGGGATTTTCGGTGATCCTACAGAGGCGGCCCTTCTGCTGTCATCCGGAAATTATGGTCAGGACATGGTTCTGCTCACTGAGCACTATCCCCGTATAGACGAGATTGGTTTTGACTCTGAGAGGAAGATGATGTCCACTCTCCATGAGAGCCCGGGTGAGGAAAAGGTCATGTACACGAAAGGCGCGCCGGACGTTCTGCTGCAACACTGCTCTTATGTGATGAAAGGCGGAGAAGCGGTTCCTCTTGATGATGTTCTTTATCATGAAATACTGCGAGTTAATGAATCCTTTGCTGCTGATGCCCTCCGTGTTCTTGGCTGTGCATGGAAAGCGGTGCGTGACGACGGTGATTTTGCAGAAGAGCACATGGTTTTCATCGGTCTGCAGGCAATGAACGATCCCCCGAGGCCTGAGGTTGTCGATGCAGTGGCCGAGTGTCGCACCGCGGGAATCAGGGTTATCATGATTACCGGAGACCAGAAGCTTACCGCTGAAGCAATCGGCCAGGAACTGGGTATCGACGGACAGGCCATGACTGGTGCCGAGCTTGACAAGGTTGCGGATGTCGGCGATGTTGTCGAGGAGGTGTCAATATTTGCGCGGGTCTCTCCTGAACAGAAAATCCGCATCGTCAAGGCTCTTCAGAATAGAGGGCATGTCGTGGCCATGACCGGTGACGGGGTGAACGACGCGCCTGCGCTCAAACAGGCCGATATCGGGGTCGCCATGGGCAGGGGGGGGACCGATGTCGCCCGTGAAGCTTCGGCCATGGTGCTGACGGATGACAATTTCGCGTCGATCGTCAGATCTGTCGAGGAGGGCAGGGCTATTTTCGACAATCTCAGAAAGTTTGTTTTTTTCCTTCTTTCCAGCAACGTGAGTGAGGTGCTTATTATCGTTCTTGCGGTACTCGCCGGGCTCAAACTGCCTCTTGTGGCTATCCAGATTCTCTGGGTAAATCTTATCACGGACGGGTTGCCCGCCCTCGCCCTGGGATTTGAGCCGAGAGCGCGTGACATCATGCAGCGCCCACCGATAGCCAAATCCACGTTTATTGTCAATACCCCGATGATTATCCGGCTCGCGGT
>JAPHUN010000021.1 GCA_026193435.1 Chlorobium sp. | reverse complement strand
TCCCCGCATACGAGAGTTATAGACCTTACCCATTGCATCTCCGCACAGAATATCCTGCATGGAGCGCTGCTGCTTGGCTCATCAGCACCGTATTTTCCGGACGGCACGATATTTACAGCAGTGGTCGACCCCGGTGTCGGAACAGCGAGAAACGCCATCGCCCTTGTAACGGAAAAACAGGTGTTTATCGCCCCGGATAACGGTCTGCTGAGTTCAGTGATGAAAACAGAGAACATAAAGGAGTGTTTCGCCATAACGAATCCCTCCTTCATGCTTGCAGGACAGAGCGCCACGTTCCACGGAAGGGACGTTTTTTCACCAGCCGCGGCGCACCTTGCTAACGGTGTTGAACCATCCAGGCTGGGAAAGGCTGTCGATCCTGACAGCTGTATATGCATTGATTTTCCTGAAAACAGCCCCTGTGACAGCGGCAGTTCATGGGAAGGAACGGTTCTCTATGCCGATGTCTACGGTAACCTGATAACCTCGTTCACGGGCGATATGATCACAGGAAAGGAAAACACGGCCGGAATACGTACTGAAAACGGCGACATCCTGTCGGTCTATCGAACCTACGCGGATGTCGCACAAGGCGTCTCGCTTGCCTATACAGGCAGCAGCGGGTTTCTTGAAATAGCGATACGAAACGGCAATGCATCCGGCAAACTCGGCCTGGAGGCCGGGGACAGGATAACGCTGCTGCTGAACAGGTAATCCTCCGACAGCACGGGCATGACTAACTGCCGATATACTCTTTGAGAACTTTACTGTACGCTGACTGACGAAGTCTTTTAATGGCTTTTTCCTTGATCTGGCGCACCCGCTCACGGGTAAGCTTGAATTTCTCGCCGATCTCCTCAAGAGTGAGCGGATTGTCCATCCCGATACCAAAATAGGAGCGGATCACATCCGCTTCACGGGGAGCAAGCACGGAAAGAGAACGCTCGACTTCGAGGTTGAGCGAATCACGGGTCAGGCCGTGATCGGGTTTGTGACCGTCGTTCTGCAGTACATCGAGCAAACGGTTATCATCGCCCTGGGCAAAGGGAGCGTCCACGGATACGTGGCGACCAGCTATTTTCAACGTATCAGCGACATCCTGAGAATCCATATCAAGAAGATTCGCGAGTTCCTTGGTATTCGGATCCCTTTCATACTCCTGCTCAAGCTGGCTGTAGGCTTTACTGATCTTGTTGAGCGTACCGACACGGTTCAGGGGAAGACGTACGATCCTTGACTGTTCGGCAAGAGCCTGCAGAATAGACTGCCTGATCCACCAGACGGCATAGGAAATAAACTTGAACCCTCTGGTTTCATCAAAACGTTTTGCGGCTTTGATCAGGCCGAGATTCCCCTCGTTGATCAGGTCACCAAGCGTCAGTCCCTGATTCTGGTATTGTTTGGCGACTGAGACGACAAAACGCAGGTTTCCTTTGATAAGCTTGTCGAGAGCCCGTTTGGCCCGTTTGTAGTCGGTGGTATCAACCGGCATATCGTAACCCGCCTTGATCGCCTTGGTGAGCTTCACCTCATCTTCCGCCGTCAGAAGCTCATATTTACCGATCTCCTGCAGGTAACGATCAAGAGAGAGACTCTCGCGATTGGTGATCTGTTTACTTATTTTCAATTGCCGCATTGACACTCTCCGTATTACATATTACTTGAATATACCTTCTCATTGTCACAGATGACAGTCCGACCCGCTACATCACCCGTCCGCTCCTGCTCTCCCCGCGAACAGTGTTTTTCCGTTACGGGCAAAAAAAAACAACTCATTGTAAGCCTCTGTTTCAGTCGCAGAGAACTTCCAGACTGGCCTGCACTTTGCCGAGATTGCTTTTCGCATCGGCCAGTTTTGAACGCTCACCTTCAATCACCTCATCCGGGGCGTTATCGACAAAACCTTTATTGGAAAGTTTTTTCTCCATGCGTGTAACATATGAAGAAATATTGTCGGCCTCTTTCTCCAGTCGGGCAATCTCTTTTTCAAACGAAATTAACCCTTCAAGAGGCATAAAAAGTTCATTCCCGTCAACCACGGAACTTGCCGAATGGGGCGGACGCGTCAGATCTCCATCTTCAATAGTGACGCTGCAGTCGGTCATCCTGGTCACAATGTGAGCGTTGGCGGTAAATATCCTCCTTCCTGACTCTTCAGGAGCACTGATAACCAGGCTGGCTTTCATATCGTGCGGAACACCGAAAACCGCACGAAGGCTTCGTGTTTCCGATATGATTTTCTGAACGGAAGAGAAGTTCTTCGGCATATCGTCCGACCATCCCTCCACTGCCTGGGGCATGGCTGCATGAGCGATGCTTTCACTGCTGTCACGTTCGAGAATGTGATGCCAGATTTCTTCCGTGATAAACGGCATGACAG
>JAPHUN010000128.1 GCA_026193435.1 Chlorobium sp. | reverse complement strand
TCTGTAGTGATAGCCGCCTGGCGCGCACGGTTATAACTTATCTTCAGAACCCTCATCAACTCTTTAGCGTTCTCAGTCGCGGAATCCATGGCGGTCATACGCGAAGCATGTTCCGCGGCATTGGATTCAAGCATCATTCTCCATATCTGTGTA
This sequence comes from Chlorobium sp., assembly GCA_026193435.1. Lineage (GTDB taxonomy): Bacteria > Bacteroidota > Chlorobiia > Chlorobiales > Chlorobiaceae > Prosthecochloris. Next base: position 13,454 of record JAPHUN010000128.1, on the reverse strand, counting down.
TTAAGATGCTTGGGTACAAGAACATCGATAATAGCTGAAGGAGAAGGTTCGTAAATATAGTCGATCGAGCTCCCTGTTTTCTCCCCTTCCACTTTTTCCGGCGTGATAGGAAGCAGCACCTCGCTTTTCAATACAGGTGACAGAACAGACTTGAACTCGTTATAGACAACGACCACTTTGTCGACCTCTCCCTTGAGATATCTTTCAGAAACATATTCAGCGATCTCTCTGGCGACACTGAAATGAAGGTTCTGGAAGAGCCCCGGATAGGCTTTGGCGATACTGAAACCGCGCTTGCGGAAATAATCATTTCCCTTAGAGCCTGCACAGAGCATCTCCACCTTGCCGTCACGGTAAAGATCGCCATACTCTTCCGTAACAACTTTCTGGGCAATTTTTATGATATTGGCATTGAATGCCCCGCAAAGTCCCCTGTCCGAAGTAATCACGACAACAAGGACGTTTTTCACCTCGTCACGGTCAGAAAGCAACGGGTTCAACGTCGTATCCACCCTGGTTGACAGCGAACCGAGCATCTCTTTCAGCTTTGCCGCGTAAGGACGCGCCTGAATTGCCGAATCCTGTGCCCTGCGAAGCTTCGCGGCAGAAACCATTTTCATCGCCTTGGTGACCTGCTGCGTCGATGCAATACTTTGTATTCGAGTTCGTATATCCTTTAAGGTTGCCATGAAAAATATTCTCTGATTGTTCTATTGCTGATTTCCTTGCGATAACTACGCTTTTACTTTCTGCTTGAACGTGCTCATAAACTGCTCAGCCACCTCTTTCAACCTTTTTGCGACATCAACATCCATTTGACCTGTTTCGGCAATAACGTTGAGAATGTCACTGTGCTTGTGCTCAAGAAGACTGAGAAACTCCTCTTCAAACCTGCGGATATACTGCAAATCAAGCTGATCGAGAACACCCTGGGTACCGGCAAAGATAATCGCGACCTGTTTTTCAACTGCCATAGGCACATACTGGCCCTGTTTCAGAATCTCTACCAGACGGGCTCCCCTGTCGAGCTGGGCTTTTGTCGCCTTGTCAAGGTCTGAGCCGAATTTCGAGAACGCCTCGAGCTCACGGAACTGGGCAAGGTCGAGACGCAGCGTACCAGTAATCTTTTTCATAGCCTTGATCTGTGCGCTACCACCCACACGGGAAACCGAGATGCCGACATTGATAGCAGGTCTCTGACCGGCATTGAAGAGATTCGGTTCAAGAAATATCTGGCCGTCTGTAATCGAAATAACATTGGTCGGGATATATGCGGACACGTCACCTGCCTGGGTCTCGATAACCGGCAGCGCCGTAAGGCTTCCACCCGCCTTGACCATCGGCTTCAACGGTTCCGGAAGATCATTCATCTTTTTGGCCGTTTCCAGATCGTCGGTAATCTTTGCCGCACGCTCAAGCAGACGCGAATGGAGATAAAAAACATCGCCAGGATAGGCTTCACGTCCCGGCGGACGACGAAGAAGAAGAGAAAGCTGACGATAGGCGACCGCCTGTTTTGAAAGATCATCGTAAATAACCAGCGCATGACGTCCGGTGTCACGGAAAAACTCGCCTATGGTAGCACCGGCATAGGGCGCGATAAACTGCATCGGCGCGGGATCAGAGGCGGATGAAGCAATCACCGTCGTATATTCCATGGCACCGTATTTTTCAAGGGTGCTGACAACCTGGGCGATTGTCGATCCCTTCTGACCTATAGCGACATATATGCAGAATACATCCTTTCCTTTCTGATTGATGATGGTATCGATCGCAACGGCTGTTTTACCTGTCTGACGATCGCCGATAATCAGCTCTCGCTGACCACGACCGATCGGAATCATCGCGTCGATCGCCTTCAGACCTGTCTGAAGCGGCTGATTAACCGACTTACGGAAAATAACACCCGGAGCCTTGCGTTCGAGAGGCAGTCTGATACTGGTTTCTATCGGCCCCTTGCCATCGATAGGCTCGCCAAGCGGATTGATAACCCTTCCAAGCATTGCCTCACCGACAGGAATTGACGCGAGAATACCTGTCCTCTTGACAGTATCGCCCTCCTTAACGGCATTCGATTTTCCAAACATAACAGCCCCGACATTGTCTTCCTCAAGGTTCAATGCCATTCCCATGACATTACCCGGAAACTCGAGAAGTTCACCAGCGGCAACTTTTGATAAACCATAAATTCTTGCAATGCCATCACCTACCTGGAGTACGGTTCCAACATCATAGACATCCGCTTCGGACTCAAACCCTGCCAGGTGTTTGCGGAGTATTGCCGAAACCTCATCAGGCCTGACTGTTGTAGACATATCGTAATTAGCTTTGTTATTTGTTAAGAATGGAGAAAGTTTATTTATTATACTTCTTTAAAAATCAGTCTCCGTCAAATTCCTTTCCAAAAACCCTTGAATTGTAATTTAAGGAAAAGCAGTAAGTAATTCAAATCCTCTTGTCGCTTAATAACGTCATAAAGCGTCACAGGATCGGCTTATCGCCCTATTTGTCAAGGAATTCAGCAATTTCACTACTCAAATGAAAACTGTCACAGGATTTGCATCGGCAACCATCGGAAATGTCGCCTGCGGTTTTGATGTCCTTGGCTTTGCCATTACGGAGCCTGGTGATGAAGTGATTCTGACACTTCGAGAAGAGCGCTCCGGTGAGCTTCCTGTTTCTATCACCTCAATATCAGGAGACGGAGGCGCTTTACCGAGAAACCCGAAAAAAAACACATCCAGTTTTGTCGTCCTCAAGTTTCTTGAGTATATCCGCACCAATAAAGGCATCGACTTCGAAGGTCATATCGAGCTTGAACTGAAAAAGAATCTGCCGCTCAGCAGCGGTATGGGCAGCAGTGCGGCAAGTGCCGCTGCAGCTCTCGTAGCTGCCAACGAGCTCATGGGCAGACCATGCAACAAGATGGAACTGGTAAACTTCGCTATTGAAGGTGAGCGTGTCGCCTGCGGATCCGCTCACGCAGACAATGCCGCTCCGGCCATGCTTGGCAACTTTGTCCTTATACGAAGCTACAATCCCATCGACCTGATCACAATTCCCTCTCCGGACAATCTTTACTGCACACTCGTGCACCCGCACATCGAAGTTCGGACCGCCTACGCGCGCTCCGTCCTGCCCCGAATGATTTCGCTGAAAACAGCGACCGAACAGTGGGGCAATGTCGGCGCGCTCATTTCTGGTCTCCTGACATCCGATTATGAGCTTATAGGACGATCACTTGTCGATGTTATCGCCGAGCCGAAAAGGGCTCCGCTCATTCCGGGCTTTTATGATGTAAAACATGCAGCTCTTGAAGCCGGTGCGATCGGCTGCAGCATTGCCGGTTCTGGCCCGTCCATCTTTGCGTTCTCCTCATCCCCTGAAACAGCCGCCCGTGTAGGGGAAGCGATGCAGACTGCATTCAGTACCCTCAAGGAAAAACTGCAATCAGATATCTGGATTTCGCCCGTCTGCAAACAAGGCGCGAAAGTTATCTAAGCATTACTACTATGATTTTCTACAGCACCAATAAACAGTCCACGCCCGCTTCGCTGAAAAAGGCCACTTTAGAGGGACTGGCAAGCGACGGAGGTCTCTATATCCCCTCTGCGATTCCAACTTTTTCAAAGGAGGAGATTGCGCTGCTCGAAGATGCTCCGTTCAACGATATAGCATTTGCCATCGCAAAAAAATTCAACGGTGGAGAAATCCCCGACGACCATCTGTGGCAAATAATTGAACGCTGCTTTACGTTTAACACTCCGCTTGTCGAACTTGAAAAGAACACCTACATCGAAGAACTTTTTCATGGGCCGACACTTGCTTTCAAGGATTACGGAGCGCGATTTCTCGCGCATCTCACCGGTTATTTCGCCCAGGAAGACCATACGCTCATAACCATTCTCGTCGCGACATCCGGCGATACAGGCAGCGCTGTCGCTTATGGATTCAAAGGTGTCCCGAATACACGCGTGGTACTGCTCTATCCTTCCGGCAAGGTCAGCAGACTTCAGGAACAGCAACTCACGACAGTCGGAGGCAATGTAACCGCACTGGAAATAAACGGAGACTTCGACGACTGCCAGCGCCTCGTCAAACAGGCGTTTATGGACGCGGAACTCAAACAGCGTTTGTCCCTGACATCGGCAAACTCTATCAATATTTCCCGTCTTATCCCGCAAACGTTTTACTACGCCTGGGGGTCGTTGCAGCTCAAAGCCAGGCATCCGGGAAAAGAAGCTCTTTTTTCGGTCCCGAGCGGCAATTACGGCAACCTTACCGGAGGCATCCTTGCTAAAAAAATGGGGTTTCCCATCGCACATTTCATCGCAGGATCCAATGCCAATGACAGTGTGACGCGTTATATCGAAGAGGGGCGATATGAGCCTCACCCCACAATCGGAACCCTGTCATCGGCAATGGATGTGGGCAACCCGAGCAATTTTGCCAGATTGAGGCATATTTACGGGGATGACTACCGGGCAATGGCAGCTGACATTTCCGGATACGCCATCTCCGACACCGAAACCATTGACACAATCAGAACAGTCTACGACCGGTTCGGCTATATCATGGACCCGCACACCGCCGTCGGGTTCCGGGCACTTGAAAAGTTCAGACAAGCCAACGGAGCGTCAACCGAACCCGCCGCCATCATGTCAACCGCCCACCCGGCGAAGTTCATCGAAGCCATCAAGGAAGCTCTCGACAGGGATATCACTATTCCCGACCGTCTTCAGGCAGTTCTCGACAGAAAAAAAATAGCCATCCCGATCAGTGCCGACTACAGAGAACTCGCAGAGTTCCTGACCGGACTTGATGACAGGTAATGACACGTGACGAGCGCGAACAGAAAGAAGCCGGAGAGTAGCCGGTGCGGCTTTTTTGACTTTTAACCTTTTACTTTTGACTTAAGGATGACCCTACAGACGCTGCTGTTTTTCCTTGTTGTACTGCCTGTTATGTTTTTCGGGCTGCTGATCGGCCTTGTCGTCAATCTCATCGATCCTTCGGGTGACGGGTTTCACCGCATGGCGGCATGGTGGGGCCGTTTTTGCAGAAAACTTATGGGTATCACGGTTGAGATAACCGGCGAAGAAAACTATGACCCAAACAGTAATTATCTGATTATGAGCAATCACGCCGGAATGGCGGATATTCCTCTCATACTCGGCTCCATACACCTCAACATGCGTTTCGTCGCCAAAGAGGAACTTGGTAAAATCCCGATTTTCGGGTGGGCGATAAAAAAGGGGGGCTATGTCCTGATCAAGCGGGGACAAAACAGAGAAGCCCTGAAAAGCCTTCTGATGGCCTCAGAGGTTCTGAAAACCGGACGGTCGGTCCATATCTTTCCCGAAGGAACCAGATCGCAAACAGGAAAGATCCTCCCTTTCAAGCGCGGAGCGTTCATGATCGCCCAGAAAGCCCATGCTCCGATTCTGCCCGTCACCATTATCGGCAGTAACCGAATCACTCCGAAAAAAAGCCTCAGAATCCGTAAATCCAGAGTACAGCTCATTATCAGCGAGCCTATCGAAACCAGAGGGAAAAAAGCCCAAGAACTGCAGGACGCTGCCTATACGGCCATCACCGGCAATATGAAAAAATATGGCGATGCCGGTTAAGACATCCATCCGCCTGCACGCCGTGCAGCCGTGAAACTCCCCCAGGCAAGAACCGCGAGCAGCTCCCTGTCGCCGGGATAGTATGCGGAAAAGGATGATACCTCTGCAGGAGTAACGAGATAGGGCGCAAGAGCCGCCAGAAGGGCAAGCTCTCCTGCCGCTCTCTGCCTGCCGGTATATGCTCCGAGACTCTCCTCTATCCATGCTCTGCCCATGCCGGGATCTTGGCCGTTCCATGCCTTAACGGTCTTGCCGATCGACTCCCTGACCTGTTCAGTCAAGACCTTTTCTCCGGCACGCTCGACAGTACCGGAAAAAGCGGCATAGGCATGTGCTATGCACGCAGAAGCGTTTGCCCAGCCAAGATCCCCGGGAAGTGTCGCGCGAGGGAGCAGTTCAAGCGAGACACATGGCTCTTTGTATAAACGGATCGACCTGCCGAAAAACCACGAAGCCATGCGCATGGCGACCCTTTTCAAGGCTCCTTTTCCGAAGGGTAACGGCGTGGGCCCCAGCAATATGGTTACCATCCGGTTGATATAGTGAAAACACACGGCAGTGCCGATATACTCGGGAGCCTCATCAGGAGAAAAAGGAGGATCGGCAAGTATTGACGAACCGGGCGAACGGGTCGCAGCCGCCCATTCGACAGCGTTGCGAACATCCTTGTCGTCTATGGCATCATACGTTCCGGCAGTGATCGCTTCGGAATAGCTCTTTCCGGATGCTCCAAGAATCATGATACCGTGCGCGTCCACACAGTAGGGGCAGCGGTTGATCACCGACACCGTTGTCGCAACAGCCTCTTTCAGGTTACGGCGAACGCTGCCGACGAGCAGGGACTCCCTGCAGATCATCCAGACACCTGCAAGCAGCTCAGGCTGTGGGAGATGCAGCGTGAACGGTTCAACCCTCGCACCAAACTCGCTGTTGATCTTCATCAGAGTCCGTTCGGCCAGATCATTTTTCTGTCCTCCGCCTGCCGCCTTGAAGTATCGGATTGTCATGTTTGACGCCGATGACTGACAGCCGCAATGACAATTCCGTCGGCAAGGGCAATACACGCCCAGAAAACAAGTTCAAGCGAGATAAGCCGGAGCGGTTCACCGAACATGTTGAAGGGTGTGAAAAACTCCCAGAAAAGAAATGTCATGGAAAAAACAAGTACCGAGAATCTGAGCCCTCTGCTGCCAATGCCCGGAGGCCAGGCAGACGCAATCGAACGGAAAACGTATGCATTAACAATGCCGAAAATAACGATCCCTGCGATTATCGGTGCAGGAGCATTGACGACCAACGGTATCGGTTCGATTTGCGTCCACACGGCAATGAGCTTTTCGCTCTGAACCGGAGATTCAAGCAGTATCCCCCCTCCATTCCAGCCAAAACCGAGAAGACGGAATGTCAGAAGCATGACCACATTCATTGACACACCTCCTGCAATCCCGGCAAGGATAGTTCTGGTATGGGTTGTCTTCATCATGCCAATGTCACTATTTCTTCAGATCAAGCCGTGCCCGGACATCCGTTTATCTGATCGGCCGATACAGCAGACAGGGAAAAGAAAGAGCATTTTGCCGGCTTTCTTTATCTACACCTGACGGTACAGGTTTACCATTTCAATCGCGGCAAGTGCCGCGTCGAAACCCTTGTTGCCCGCCTTCGTTCCTGCCCTCTCGATGGCTTGTTCGAGGTTTTCAGTGGTCAGCACACCGAAAGTTATGGGGATCATGGTTTCAAGACCCGCCTGGGCTACCCCCTTGGTTGCTTCAGCCGCAATAACGTCATAGTGAGATGTCGCACCCCTGATAATCGCCCCGAGGGTTATAACAGCATCATACCGGCCGGTGAGGGCTGTTTTTTTCGCTACCGCAGGAAGCTCGAACGCGCCCGGGCACTTATACACTGCGATATTCTCTTCGCTCCCGCCATGACGAACTATACAATCAACAGCTCCCTCAACAAGTTTCTGGCCGATGAAGTCGTTGAAACGGGACACAACCAGAGCAAATTTCAGGTTCGTTGCCTCAAGCGTTCCCTCTATGGTTTTGATGCTCATAAAAAATACATTTTTCTGTTAACAAGTTTTGATCAGCCTAACCGCAATAGCCCATAATCTGCTCTATGCAATCGATTATGACATGCCCTATGGCAATATGGCATTCCTGCACGCGGTCAGCTCCTCCCGCATAGGGTACGACAACAGACAGATCAGAAACCTCTCTGATGACGCCGCCATCCCCGCCGAGAAGTCCAAGAGTATGAAGCCCGAGTGAACGGCCTTGCTGCAGCGCGTTGAACACACTCCTGCTGTTTCCGCTGGTTGAAATCCCGAGGACCACATCTCCCTCTTTGCCGTATGCTTCAACCAGACGGGCGAAAACAGTATCGTAGCCCAAATCATTTGCTCCTGCTGTAAGAGCACAGGTATCCGCTGAAAGCGCGATTGCCGGAAGCGCTTTGCGTACAACCGCGCTCCTGTAACGGATGGTCAACTCGGTCGCAAGATGCTGCGCATCGGCAGCACTACCACCGTTACCGCAGATAAGCAGCTTGCCTCCGGCACTGAAGGAACCGGCAATAACCTGTGCCATGTCTACAAGCACAGGGCATTGTGTTTCGGCGACCTGTTGCATGAGCCTCGCGCTCTGCAGCAGCACTGCACGAGCATGATCTGTCAATTCCCTATCCGACGCTTCCGCTCCCATACAGTTCATTCACTACTGAAATATAGAGTTTTCGAACAATAATATAGTAAAACCACTTCCCTTATCCACTCACTGACAGGCTCGACAGAAAACGCGCGCACAAGGGGTCACAGCCCTGACCTGCCACAACGGTGCCGACACGCCGATCACCAATTGCTTTCTTACTCATTGCTCAGCACGCTTTTTCTCAGGCATCCGTAATGGATGCCGCATCAAGCGCGGCATCCCCCCTGGAAAGTCATGCTGCACTCGATGCGGCATCCATGCAGTCACAGGTATACCTTTTGATTCTCGTGTCAAGCACGAGAATGACAGGGGAAAAAAATCTCCTCTCTTTTCTCTTTCCACTCGTCACTTGTCACTTGCTTCTCGTTACTTGTCACTTGTTACTACTCGTCACCCCCCTCTTACAACTAATCCCCCGCTTTTTCTTACCTTTAATAAAAAACTGCAACGTACCATGAAAAAGATACTGGTTCCGACAGATTTCTCAGATCATGCTGCCTATGCATTCGAGGTAGCTGTGAGTATAGCGAGAAAAAGCGGCGCAGCACTGCATCTGTTCCATGTGATAGCGGTACCCGACTACCCTGAAATCACCGATATCATTGCCTACAGAACACTTGGCAATGTCAATGTTCTTGAAGAAATAGAAAACAAACTTGCCCAGACCGCTCAATGCGAAGAATGCAGCGACATCGAGATAACCTGGTCGGTCGATTTCGACTCGCCCTCCGATAAAATCTCACGGAAAGCAGCTGATGAACATTTTGATCTTATTGTTATCGGCTCTCATGGCAAACAGGGTATAAACAGAATTCTTCTTGGCTCGACAACAGAAAAAGTCATTCAGCACGCCTCTTGCCTGGTACTTACCATCAAGGAACCTCTTTCCTATTTCTCACCCTCGAATATTGTCTTCGGATCGAATTTCTACGGTGAAATAGCGGCAGGTTTTTCAGTCCTGCAGGATTTCGCGTCCTTCTACGACGCCACCTTGCATCTTCTCAAGGTCAACACGAGGTCTCATTTCGAAACATCCAGATACAGCAGGCAGTTGATGGAGGATTTCGCCGAAGAACAAAAGCTGGGCAACTATACCATTACCATCTACAATGACGACAGCGAAGAAGAGGGAATTCTTCACTATGCCCGGGACATACAGGCTGACCTTATCTGTGTTCCGACACACGGAAGAACAGGCCTCTCTCATCTGATCGGCGGCAGTATTGCTGAAAGCGTTTCAGAACATGCCTACCGGCCGGTACTGACCTACAAGATCAAACCGGTAAAAATAGAATACGGTGTTATCGGCCCTTTCAGGAATTGAGAACCGTGTTCAACGGATCGGTTTTCCGCAGACCTTGCAAAAATGCGCATCTTCGTCATGATCCTGTGAGGTGCAGCACGATTTGATGCCCGACAGATTCGATTTGATCTTTTCGTTCATTGCCGCCATTTCAGCCGAAACAATACCTGTCGGAACAGCAATAATACTGTAACCGGTAATCATCAACACCGCCGCGAGCATTCTTCCCATAATTGTCTGCGGATAGATATCACCGTAACCGACAGTTGTAATGGTCACAATCGCCCAGTACACTCCTTCGGGAATGCTGTGAAAACCGTTTTCCTCACCTTCAATCAGATACATCAGCGCACCGATGATGCTAACCGTAACCAGCACAAAAAACAGAAATATCACGATTTTCCGGCTGGACGCCATGAGAGAAGCCTTGACAAATTCACCCTCCCTGACAAACTTGCCAAGTTTGAGAAGCCTGAAAATCCTGAGCACCCTGAAAAAACGGATGACGAGCAGATATTGCGTACCGGGAAAAAGAATACTGAAATAGGTAGGGAGAATGGATAGAAGATCTATAATACCGAAAAAGCTGAACGCGTATTTGGTTTTGGACGCTGCCACATAGAGACGAAGTGCATATTCCAGGGTAAAAAGCAGGGTAAAAAACCATTCCAGGAAATAGAGAACGCCGCCATAGTCAAGATGTATCCGGGTCACGCTGTCGAGCATCACCACAACGACACTGAGCAGAATGGCTGCAATCAAAACAAGATCGAACATCTTCGCAGGAATGGTATTGAAGTCGAAAATGATATGCTGCAGTTTTTTCCTGAACGTGTTTTGCTGGTTCATGACAAACAATGTTTTTCTACGTTGAGCGTATCAACACGGCCCTGTAAGCTTGAGGTTAAGAAAAAAAACAAAAAAAACTCCGCTTTACACTTACGTACAGCGGAGTTGACGGAGAGAAAAACAGAAACAAGACAAGATCAGTGATACTTGGTGCTCTCTTCCTTGACGAAATCAACCAGGCATTTCAGGTTTTCCGGATCGACATCGGGAAGTATACCGTGACCGAGGTTGAAAACATGACCTGAACACTCGGAGTGCTGTCCGAATCGTTCGAGAATTTTCCCGGCTTCAGCGCGGATTTTATCATGAGTACCATACAGCACGGTCGGGTCCATGTTACCCTGGATCGCGACACGATCTTTCAGCTCCGCACGGGCTTTTGAAATATCCATGTTCCAGCCAAGCCCCATGGCATCACAGCCTGTATCGGCGATATCAGAAAGAATGGTGTTGCAGTCCTTGGAGAAAACAATTACCGGTATATCGGGATACTTGGTCTTGATTGCCTGAACGCTTTCCTTGATATACGGAAGAGCAAACTCACGATAATCATCCTCGGAAAGAGCACTTGCCCATGAATCAAAAATCTGCAGGGCATCGGCTCCCGCTTCGACCTGCATCAGAAGATACTCGGTAATAACCCGTGAAATCTTGCTGAGCAGCATGTGCGCCATTTTAGGCTCACGATACATCATCTTCTTGGCAAACGCATAGTTCTTTGAACCCCCGCCTTCTACCGCATAGGTAAAGAGCGTCCATGCCGCGCCGGAAAAACCGATCAGCGGAACCCTGCCGTCAAGCTCTTTCTTTGTCATTCGAAGAGCGTCCATGACATAGCCGAGCTTTTCATTGATATCGGGAATGATCAGACGATCGATGTCAACCTGAGAACGGATAGGTGGTGAAAGCCGGATACCCTTTGATTCAATGATCTCGACATTCATCCCCATGGCTTCGTTGACGACAAGAATATCCGAGAAAATAATGGCTGCGTCTACGCCAATGATATCGACGGGTTGAATGGTAACTTCTGTTGCAAGTTCCGGGGTTTTGCACAAGGTAAGAAAATCGGTTTTTTCTCTTATTGCACGGTACTCCGGCAAATAACGCCCTGCCTGACGCATCACCCAGATTGGCGTTCTTGGAACCGGCTGCCGTTTTAACGCCCGAAGAAAAAGATCATTTTTGAGCATGCTGCACTGCAATGTTTAAAAGTGTTACGAAAAAAGCTGCTCACCTGATCGTGTATTTCTCCTGATGAGCGCAATCAAATAAAGAGCAAAGCTACGCTTTTTTGAGCGTTTTTAAAATAGCCTGTCTGTAACCTGATGACCTGTCCCGCAGAGTCCGGACAATATACCTTCTCAGGTTACCATATGTCGCTTTATGCCTAACTGGCGGGGAGTATACCCGAGAGCAAGCCCGACCATTTCGGAAAGATGAAAAACCGGAATCGACTTTTTAATATTCGCCTGTTTCAACGCCTTGGTCTGATATCCGTCAAGCACCGTATGGCAGAGCGGACAGGGTGTAACGATAAAGTCAGCTTTGGATTCAATCGCCTCTCCCAGAGCCTCTGAAGCAACACTCAACGACTCTTCTTCCGCGACAAGAAGCGTGTGAAACCCGCAGCATTTATTCTTATGCTCGTATGGAATGGTTTTTCCTCCAAGCGCTTCAATAAGGTTATCGAGAGAGGTCGGGTCAAGAGGATTCTCCTTGCCGAGAATGGTTGAAGGCCGCAGTATGTGACAACCGTAAAAAGGTGCGATAGAATAGTTTGTAAGCGGAACCTTCACTTTTTCTCTGATGGTGTCCAGTCCTACATCTTCGTTGAGCACCCAAAGCAGGTGCCTGACTTCCGAAGTCCCTTTATATTCGAGCCCCTCCTTTTTCAGAATCCCGTTCACTTCCTCTCGAAGTTCAGGGGATTCGTCAAGAACTTTCTTGGCGCTTCTGATCGTCAGAAGGCAGGTGTTGCAGGAGGTCACCAGATCAAGCCCGAGTTTTTCCGCCAGTGCGATATTTCTTCCGTTGACCAGTGCAAAATGCTTTGGGCTGACATAATCAAGATTGCTCCCGCCACAGCAGGTGCTTTCATGCAGCTTGACAAAATCGATATCAAGGTCTTTCTGCCAGAGGTCAATAGATTTATCGACCTCTTTGGTCATGGATTCGTTAATGCAGCTGAGATAATATGCATACCGCTTCATACTGCTATTCTCCTGATTTATTAATATGATCCTTCTGGTCCCGCTTGACATGTGCTGTCATTTCCTGGAACTCCTCACGGAATTTCTTGATATTTTTTGATGGTTTTACCAGGGGCGGCGGAGGCGGTGTCCGACGTTTAAGAATCATCTTGAAGGCCATCGGCAACAGGTTTTTCAGCGTCCATCCCACACCGTTGGTCCTGATCGGCAGTGTGGCCTCGATAAGCTTGCCTTTCTTTGCAATGTCCTCCATAAAGGCTTCCGCGTGCTTCGCTCCGCTCGAGTCTTTGACACCTCGTGTCAGAAGCGCATCTTCACGTACCCCGTGAATGCTGTCCATAATAGGAATATTTTTCACACAGGTTTCCTGACATCGGTAACAGTGGGTACAATCCCATACTCCATGGTCCTTCACAAGCTCGGTAATTCGCACATTGTGAGCGCCGTCCCTGCTGTCAACATTCATCCGATGTGATTTAAGAAGAATTGCAGGCCCGACATATGCCTTGTTCGCTCTCAGAATGGAACATTCCGACATACATGATGCACAAAGAATACAGTCGGTCGCCTTGTCATATTCCTGAAATTCCTCTTCAGCTATCAGAAACTCCTTCTCGCCCATCTTCTCTTCCGGCATGATCGACTCGACCCAGTTGGAGTAGGTCTTCATTTTATCGACCATCGGGTCCATATCGACGATAAGATCCTTGATCAAAGGCATGTTTCGCAAAGGCTCAACCTTGAC
>JAPHUN010000101.1 GCA_026193435.1 Chlorobium sp. | reverse complement strand
TGCTGTACGGGTATTCGCCTCGTACCGACAGTGAGCACCACAACAGCCGCGACGATGGCAACCATCAAGCCAAGAATGATAACCTCGATGATCCAGTTTTTACTTCCGAGCGATACAGACTGAAATTCCGCGAGAAGTGACTGTGGAAAGCGGGCAAGAATACCGATCATGATTATAAGCGATATGCCGTTCCCTATACCGCTTTCGGTAATTTTCTCGCCAAGCCACATGATAAAGAGCGTGCTGGCTGTGAGAATCACCACGGCAGAAAACTGGAAAAACAATCCTGGATCCGGCACGACAATTCGTCCGAATGATGCCGGACTTGCAAGACTCACACTTACACCCCAGGCCTGTAGTGATGCGATCAATACAGTGCCATATCGGGTATACTGATTGATTTTCTGTCTCCCGTCCTCACCCTCTTTCTGTAATTTCTGAAAATACGGTGTAACCGCGCCCAGCAGCTGGATGATGATAGAAGCGGAAATATAGGGCATAATCCCGAGAGAGAAAATGGATGCTCGTGCAAACGCGCCTCCGACGAAAAGGTCGAAGAGACCGAACAGGTCATTTGCATGAGTCTGTGACGCTCCGGATACTGCGGCAGCGTCTACTCCGGGCAGGGTTATATGCGACCCTATTCTGTAAATAAACAAGAGCAGCAGCGTATACAAAATCCGCTGCCGCAATTCTGGTATCTTATTTATATTCTGCAGGCTCTCAGTCAGCTTCATAAATGATCAATGAGAGGTTCAGGACTTGATTTTTTTCTTTTTCCTAAGACGTGCTTTCGGCTTCATCAGACCCTCTTCGACCGGCATATCCTTGATTCTTTCAGCCTCGAGCAGTGTACGCTCGGCCAGTGTAATCGTGCCTCCCGCCTGAAGGATTTTCTCCTGCGCGCTCTTGCTTACAAAATGTGCCGTAATGGTAACAGGCGACTTCAGCTCACCATTTCCCAGAATCTTGAAATAATCTGCCCGTCTCGCACTACAGAGGCTCTTGAGGTTTTCAACCGTTATCTCGGATGTCGCTTTTCCGTTTTCCATCCACAGCGCAATCTGTGAGAGATTTACCGGGATAACAGTCTTCCTGTTTGGTTTTGTAAAACCAAATTTAGGAAGTCTTCTGTATATCGGCATCTGGCCGCCTTCTGAAACCGGTCGTGTATACCCGCTCCTCGACTGCTGACCTTTATTTCCTTTTCCGGCAGTCGTTCCATTTCCCGATCCAGGCCCGCGGCCGATACGTTTCTTATTCTTTACCGCGCCTTTGGCAGGACGTAGTGAACTTAAATTCATTTTTCAGTACCTGACTTGCAAATTAATGAAACACTTACTGCTCTTCTACTTTAACCAAATGCTGAACTACCCGTATCTGACCTCTTGTACAGGGGTTATCCGGTTTTTCAACCTTGTTGTTCGGTCTTCTCAGACCCAACGCCTTTATGGTCGCCTTCTGCTTTTTCGTACACCCGATCATGCTGCGCACCTGGGTGATGGTAACTTTTTTATCACTCATTTTTCACCAAGCTCTTTTTAGCTTTCAAAAACCTCTTTCAGACTTTTTGAGCGTCTCTCCGCTACGTCATAGGCATCCGATATACTTTCCAGGCCACTAATCGCGGCTTTCACCACGTTATGAGGATTGGACGAACCAAGCGATTTCGCAAGAATATCATGTATACCTGCCATTTCAAGTACGGCACGAACCGCACCGCCGGCGATCAGCCCCGTTCCCGGTGTCGCAGGCTTCATCATAACTTTAGCAGATCCATATCTGGCAATAATCTGATGCGGAATAGTACCCTTTACAATCGGTACTTTTATCACGTTCTTCTTGCCATCCTCAACACCTTTCGCAATCGCATCCTGAACCTCATTGGCCTTTCCGAGCCCGAAGCCGACATGACCGTCCTTGTCACCTACAACAACGATAGCATTGAAACCGAATCTTTTTCCACCTTTGACAACTTTAGCCGTTCTGTTGATATGAACCAGCTTCTCTTTCAGATTTAACTCGCCAGGCTTGATATTGTTCGCTGTTCTCTTCGCCATGAATACTCTCTTTGTATTGTATTAAAAAACCAGACCGGCTTCTCTTGCACCATCGGCAAGAGCCTGTACTCTGCCATGATACCGAAATCCGTTACGATCGAAAACTACTTTTGTAATTCCCTTCTGAACGGCTTTTTCACCAATTTGCTTACCTATCGTACGACTGATATCGCATTTTGTCCCTTTCAGCCCCTTGTTTTCCTTAGACATGCTCGAAACAGACAATAGGGTAGCTCCATTGACATCATCGACCAACTGTACATAAATCTGTGATAAACTTCTGAATACGCAAAGTCTCGGTTTTTCGACAGTCCCCTGTCCTCTGGCTTTGCTGCGTGTTTTGATTTTATGCCTTCGCGCAACTTTTTCGACGTGTCCCATTATCTTTATCCTGAAATTATATTACCTGACAGTTACCTGCCTTTGATTACCGAATTACTTGCCGGCAGTTTTTCCTTCCTTACGACGTACAAACTCATCCGAATATCGTATACCCTTGCCGCGATAGGGTTCAGGCTTACGGAATGATCGGATTTTAGCGGCAACCTGACCAACAAGAGCCTTATCGATACCACTGACCACTATGGATGTAGGATCCGGACATTCGATAGCGATTTCTTCAGGCGCTTTAAAGTAAATCATATGAGAATACCCAAGCGTCAACGCAAGAAACTCCGCTTTTTTCTCTGCACGGAAACCGACACCGTTGATAAGTAGTTTTTTACTGAACCCGCTTGTCACCCCTTCCAGCATGTTGCTGATGAGCATTCTATACAAACCGTGCATGGCTCTTGACCGTTTGCTGTCGTCGATACGTGTAACGACAACCTGGCCATCGGCAATATCTACAGTAACTTCCGGTACCAGTCTCTGTTCAAGATTTCCTTTCGGACCTGAAACTCTGATAACATTATCCTTTATCTCAATCTTCGCCTGCTCTGCCAGCTTGATTGGCATTTTTCCTATTCTTGACATGATATCCCTAAACGCTTTGGCTTGTTAATTAAAGAATACGGAACAGAACTTCACCACCGATACCCTGCTCTCTGGCCTCTTTATCAGTAAGAACACCCCTCGAGGTTGAAAGAATGAAAAGTCCCAGACCACCCAGATATTTTTTTAGATCCTTGCCCTCATAGGTTCTTCTTCCGGGCTTACTGACTCTGGTTATCTCCTTGATAGCCGGCTTACCGCTGTCGGTATACTTCAGATCGATCCGTATAAAAGGGAACTGCTCTGATGTTATGACCGTATAGCTCTTGATGTAGCCTTTCTCAACAAGCAGTCTGGAAAGGTTCTCTTTCAGCTTGGAATACGGAATATCCGTAGTTTTGTTACTTGCGTTCCCCGCATTTCTGATACGGGTAATATAATCTGCGATAGAATCGGTTACAGGCATGATACACTGTTAATTACTTTCAAAATGAACACATTTGTCGCACTTCATAGCACCGGCCTTCTTACCAGCTTGCTTTTTTTATTCCGGGCAGTTTGCCTTCAAGTGCCAGCTTGCGGAACATCTGGCGACAGAGACCAAATTTCTCATAGACACCACGCCCTCTACCGGTCAGTACACAACGGGTCCTTACTCTGCATGATGCGCTGTCTCTCGGAAGCTTGCTGAGTGCCTCATAATCTCCGGCTTTTTTCAGCTGATCACGCTTAGCGGCATATTTTTCAACCAGCGCTTTTCTTTTCTCATTTCTTGCGATCACGCTTTTCTTTGCCATCTTTTCTCTTGATTGTTTAGTTATTCTTTTTTCTAAACGGCATACCAAGCTCGGTGAGCAGAGCAAATGCCTCTTCATCAGTTTTCGCTGTCGTCACAAAACTGATATCCATACCCTGAATTCTCGGCACTTTGTCAATATCTATTTCAGGAAAAATAATCTGTTCTCGAACACCGACAGAATAATTTCCCCGACCATCAAAACTCGTCGTACTTAAACCCCGGAAATCACGAATTCTCGGAACGGCCAATGTAACAAACCTTTCCAGAAATTCATACATATATTTCTTCCTCATGGTAACTCTGCAGCCTATAGCCTGGCCCTCGCGAAGCTTGAAGTTGGAAATAGCTTTTCTCGCCTTGCGAATCTGAGGTTGCTGGCCGGTTATCTGAGAGAGTTCCTGAATCGCTGTTTCAAGAAGTTTCGGTTCTGCCGCAGCTTCTCCCACACCAATGTTTACCGATATTTTGGTCAGCCTCGGCACCATCATAATATTTTTATACTTGAACCGCTCCATCAGAGCCGGAACAACCTTGTCCTTGTAGGTAATCTCCAGACGAGCCTTCTGTTGCTCCGTAGGGTTCACTTTTTCTTTTTTCTCTGACATCTTCTTCTGTAACATTGAGCAGAATGGTCTTGGTCATTCTGCGGTGATTCTTGAACTGATTAACTCTTCTTCACATTTGAAGCATGAATCGGAAATTCACGCTCGATGATAGCACCTTGAGGATGACTCTGCGTTGGACGTACATGACGCTTCCGGATATTCACCCCTTCAACGATCACTCTGTTCTTCTGGGGAAAAACTCTCAGGACCTTTCCTGTTTTCCCTTTGTCATTGCCTGCTATTACAAGAACGGTGTCGTTCTTTCTTACATGCAGCTTAACCTGCTTAATACCTGTTTTCATGTTTCATTCCAGAGATATATTTCACAAAATCATGAGCGGGAGACGGGATTCGAACCCGCGACCAACAGCTTGGAAGGCTGTGACTCTACCAGCTGAGTTACTCCCGCTTTTCGTTTCCTGCCTTACAATACTTCAGGCGCAAGAGAAACAATCTTCATATACTTTTTGTCCCTGAGCTCACGGGCGACCGGGCCGAAGATACGTGTTCCGCGGGGCTCTCCCTGAGCATTGAGAAGTACAACCGCATTTTCGTCGAAACGAATATATGACCCGTCCTTTCTTCTCTTTTCTTTTGCACACCGGACGACAACAGCTTTTGTCACCTCTTTTTTCTTGACAACTCCACCAGGAACGGCTGCCTTGACAGTTACCATTATCTGATCACCGAGGCTGGCATAACGTCTTCCTGTACCACCAAACACATGTATGCATCGAACTTTTTTCGCGCCGCTGTTATCGGCTACAACCAGATTTGTCTCTTTCTGGATCATCGTACTTCAACCTTTATTAAAAAATGAAAATGAAAAACAAGCTTACTTTGCTTTTTCTACGACCTCTACCAGACGGCAGCTTTTCCTCTTGCTCAAAGGTCTGCACTCGGTAACCTTCACGATATCACCGATGCCCGCATCATTGTTTTCATCATGAGCCATCAGACGAGTCGTTTTCTTGAAATATTTCTTGTACACCGGGTGCTGAACCCTGCGCTCTATAGCTATCACTATAGCCTTGTCCATTTTATCGCTGACAACTTTTCCTACCCAGCTTTTTTTCCGTCTTCTCACTTCCGCGCTTTTTACCATTGCGATTCTCTGGTTTTAAGTTTCTCTCTCTGTATAACCTCTTGCAGGACGCCTCAGGCTTCTGTGGCTTTCTGCATTTCAAGCTGACGCAACCTGGTTTTTATTCTCGCAATAGCACGACGTGAATTGCGAAATACCATAGGGTTTTGCGGCGGTTCGATAACCTTATAAAATGTCAGATCCGCAAGCCGATCTTCAAGCTCTTTTATGCTGTCGAGAAGTTCTTTCTCGCTCATTGCTGCTATTTCTTCTTTTCTCATGATATATATTCTGACTGTTTAGAACATTAGCCTTCAAGATCAGGCCGAACGATAAACTTTGTCTTGATCGGCAGCTTCTTGGCAGCCAGTCTGAATGCCTCGGTAGCAACATCCAGCGGTATACCATCTGCCTCGAACATGATCCTGCCGGGTTTTACAACAGATACCCAGAACTCGGGAGATCCCTTTCCAGATCCCATGCGTGTTTCAGCAGCCTTTTTCGTGACAGGTTTATCCGGAAATATTCTTATCCAGATCTTTCCATCCCTTTTCATATATCTGTTCATCGCTATACGAGCAGCCTCGATCTGACGGTTGGTGATCCATGCAGGCTCAAGAGCTTTCAATCCATATGAACCAAAGCTGATAGTTGTCCCACGCTGCGCATCGCCCTTCATCTTGCCGCGCTGAACCTTTCTATATTTTACTCTCTTCGGCATTAACATACCGGCAACTCCATTCTTTTTCTGATTGTAAAGATCTTATCTTTTTCTCTCTCAGGCTGTGTTTTTCGGTCTGCGGCGTCTTTTGTTACGTGAATCTCTTCCGCCTCTGGATCTCTGATCGTTTCTGCGATCTCTGATTTTCTTCATCTCCTCCTCTTCAACAGCGTCGATACGCTGAACAAGAACCTCTCCTTTATAGACCCATACCTTGATTCCGATAGCTCCTGCGATTGTATGAGCGGTTACGCTTGCATAGTCGACATTTGCACGAATAGTATGCAGGGGAATTTTGCCTTCCTTATACTGTTCAGAACGGGCGATCTCCACACCGCCAAGCCTTCCTGCACATCTGATGCGGATACCTTCCGCCCCGGCACGCATCGCCTGCTGAATCGCCTGCTTCATCGCTCGTCGGAAAGAGACCCGGTTTTCTAGCTGGTATGCGATATTTTCACCGATAAGCTGCGCTTCCACTTCCGGCTTGACAACTTCTACAACATCTATTTTTACCTCTTTACCGGTGATACGGTTCAGTTCCTGCGAAAGATTGTTGATCTCTTCACCTTTTCTACCGACAACAGCACCTGGACGAGCAGCAAAAATATTGATCTTGATATGCTTGGTCGTACGCTCGATAACGATTCTGGCGACTCCTGCGCGCTCTTTCTTCAATCGTGTGTTGACATAGTTGCGAATGACCTGATCCTGCTTGATTTTCTCTGCGATCACCGGCCCGTCATCGTACCACCTTGATGTCCAGTCCTTTATTATACCCAATCTGAATCCAGTAGGATGAACTTTCTGACCCAATGTTAGCTCCTTGTTGTTTATTTATGATACTGGATTAACCGTATCGACGATTATCGTCAAATGGTTCGAACGTTTACGAATCCTGTACGCTCGACCCATAGGCGCTGGTAGCATACGTTTGATGGTCGGTCCTTCGTCGACAAATATCTCCTTGATAAACAAGTCATTATCACCAGCCCTTGTATCAGGGTTCTTCTGGGAATAGTTTGCAACCGCGGACTTGAGAGTCTGCATTACGTTGCGGGATGCTGCCTTTGTCGAGTTCATCAGGATTGCCTTTGCCTGGTCAACCTGTTTCCCGCGAATAAGACCCGCCACAATGCGCATCTTTCTGGGCGATGTCGGCGTGTGCCGTAATACTGCTTTAGCTTGCATGTCTTCTTAACCTTTCCGCGTTATTCTGTTTACTTTTTCCTTGGAGCTGATCCGCCTTTTTCCGACTTACCACCGGCGTGGCCTCGATA
>JAPHUN010000058.1 GCA_026193435.1 Chlorobium sp. | reverse complement strand
TGATCAAAAACGCTGAAATATATCTTTGCGGCATCTCCTTCAATTCCCCTGATCCGCTCCTGATTTGCTTCTGTTTTCAAATGCTTCACTGATCCTGCAAGCATCCGTTGAGCGTCTTTCAATTTTTCTACATCCACCTTTTCAGGATGATCCCTGACCATTCTTGAAAGAGTCACTCTTGCATTACCGATTTTCCCAATCACAAAGGTACTTGCCAGCCGCGAAGACAAGTCCAGATCATCAGCTATCCGGTATTGAGCTCGTCGCAAAAGGATATTGCCTCTCACAGGCCCTTGTACTGAACACAAATATCTTCCATACTGGGTTAAAAAGGTCACAGCAACTCCTTTTTCCGCGCAAAAACCAAGCAAAAAAGGGCTTACTGAAATCTGACCAAAGCATACGATTCCTTCAAGAATATGAATCGGAATCCGGGATTTTTCTTCCTGGTCAATTTTCACCAATACACATTCACCTTCTTTTGATAAATAGGTTCCCTGTGTACTGACATAGAGAGTATTCTGAAGTTTTTTCACATCTCTTCTTTCTCAAAGGTTGCGTACAGTTTATTCAGATAGTTGACCGGGGCCTGTTTTCGGCTTGTCGTCTCAGGCAAACATTGTTCCTGCAATGAACATTGCCTGCATTTCGGCCCGAACTCAGGCGGTGGTGTAATCCCGGCCTCGAAAAGCCTGTGGGTGCCGGTAACAGCGGCAACGGCTTTCTCTCTCAACGATTCATCGAAAGTAACATCATGCCGGTGCCACGTCCTCCCATAGAACAGAGCGCCTTTTTCTATCCGGCAGCCAAGCATTTCCTCCAGACACATCGCCTGCAAACACAACTGAATGTTGTCCGCATCATGCGACTTGGGTTTGCCTCTTTTGTACTCGACCGGAAAAGGCTGCATATCACCTTCTTTCCTGTGCCATTCGACAACATCTGCAATCCCGGAGATACCGAGTTCCAGACTTCGCAAATGCACGCTCCGGGTGATTTTCACTCCGGGTCTGTATGAATTTTCTCCGGCATCGACGCGCTCATGCATCGCCCTGCCCTCAGAAGTATAGAGGTTTTCAGACCATTGCTGCTCAAGATGAATGAGCGCACATTGCCGGGGACAAAAAACGAAATGCTGGATCGCCGAAAGCGCGATCAGGTCGGATTCAGCATACATGCATCACCCCAGTTTCCGAAGAAGTTTCACTCCTTCAAGGCCTGAATCATCGACTGAAACCTGATAATCCTCAAAGGATCGAGCAGGGCCTTGCGAATCAGGATTTCTTTTAACCGTGATTCTCTCAAAAAGCTTGTGTGCCGGAGCATTGCCTAAAGCAGAGTCATGCTCAAAGACATAGAGGCCACGGGAGGACATCATACCTCGTGCAGCAGATCGGTCATGCTCAAACATATTTTGCAAGGCACTCCAGAAAAGCTCAAGATCTTCTCCGGAAAAACCGGTCTGATTCGCCAGATGAGCGGAAATAAAACCATGTGTACGGTAGAGCCCATAAGGAACAGTGTATTTTCTGCCCATCGTACGGTTATCTCCACTTTGCTTCTCAGCCTCTGCTTCAGTTGCAACAGCCATCCTAGTAATACTGTGCTCAAGTGCAACAATCGGCTCGACTGAGCGAGCGAATGTCAATTGAATTGGCCCGCGTACCTGACCAGCATTGGCACCTGTAGACATAACAGCGCCAAATGAGCGTATGTCGAAATATGTTGCGCACATCTGGGAGCGCCCTTTGTCAACCTCGCCACCTTGAGCTGTTCCTTTTTTGTTTCTTTTCTTGCCATTCTTTGGGTCGGCAGGCACAGCGTCCAGATCTATATTGAGCGCGGTATAGGCGTCTTTTATCTTATTGTTCAGGATAGCCTTCTCCTTGATGAAAATGTTCTGCCCCGACAACTGCGCATAATTGCGCACCTTACGCTTAATACACACATCCGTCACAAGCCCCATGCCGGTTTCAGCATCGATTCGTGGAAGATTTCCCGCGTCGGGATCACCATTCGGGTTGCCGTCCTGAACATCGAAAAGCAGAACGAAATCATAACGTTTTTCTACAATACCCATAATTATTCTCCTGGAATTTCATTTTTGTTATCGGAATCATTCT
>JAPHUN010000272.1 GCA_026193435.1 Chlorobium sp. | reverse complement strand
ATATTAGCCACCGTGAGCCAGCCTGGATTGACAATCATTCAGAGCATGCCCCAATAAGCTATCTCAAGTATGGTTTTGATTTGCGGGCGAATATAGTGTGATTCGGTTGGAGACACATCTTTTCTAGGACTGCAGACAGCGTTGTTCCGGAGTTCCAATACGTCGCGAAGAGTTTTTTCATTCGTAAAGTATAGAGCAAAACCGGTCAGGAATACTAACTCAAAGGAGACACTATGATTGCAAACACACTGTCAGCATGCATTACGACGGATAAGGTTGAGGAGTCACGTGATTTCTATGCGAAGCATTTCGGGGCCAAGGTCACCTTTGATTGCGGTTGGTACGTGAACCTTCAGTTTGGAAAAGAAACCTCCGAACTGCAGTTCATGGAGCCTCAGGAGTCGGGGCCTCCGGTGTGCAATCCGGCAGGCCTGATCTATAACTTTTGTGTGGACGACGTCGATGCCGAGCACGATCGCCTGAAGGCGGCCGGTCTGGAACCTGTGATGCCGCTGGAAGATCATCCGTGGGGCGATCGAGGCTTTGCTGTCCTTGACCCGAACGGAGTCTCGCTTTACATCTACTCAGACAGTGAACCCTCCGAGGAATTCAGGCAGTTTTACAAAGACTGACAGAGCCGAACGTAGTCTTGTGATTAGGGGATATTGTTTAT
Organism: Chlorobium sp.; assembly: GCA_026193435.1. Taxonomy (GTDB): domain Bacteria; phylum Bacteroidota; class Chlorobiia; order Chlorobiales; family Chlorobiaceae; genus Prosthecochloris. The sequence continues at coordinate 2,260 of JAPHUN010000272.1, read as the reverse complement.
TAGGTTTATAAGTGTTTTGTTCGTCTTCTTGTCGTTTTGGTTACGGAACAGCGGTACGCAATCTTATGCATGATGGCAGATCTATCGAAACTGAAAAAACCGGCCCTGCTGCTCTTTGCGGTCGGAGGTGTGTTTCATATTGCTTTCGGACTCGTCTACCTTACTGCAGCAGAGTTCATGCCCTACCATTCAGAAGCGCTTTCGATAGAGTGGGCCGATCTCGATACAAACTACCAGACGCTGCTTCTGGCACTCATTAAAATATGCGGGGCGGGTGGATTGGTTGCCGGAATCGTTAACCTCGGTTTCGTGGTATATTTTTTTCGGCGGAGAATGTCGGCGCTCGTCTGGATACTCCCTGTTACCTCTCTACTATTTCAGTTGGTAATGAATTACGCTGTCTACATGGTGGAAACAACTACGCCCGGGCACCCACCTTTGCTACTAGTGAGCATTGGAACTATTGGGTTCATTGTTGCCACATGTTTACTCTTTGTAAGTTATCGGAGCGAAAATGCCTGACAAACGCATACAATCGGACCAAATCACATGCCAAGCTCGCGGTTTTTGCCGCTGAAGCGAGGCGTTCGAGAGAGAGATGAAAGATACTTCAAACCTGAAACGACCAATAGAACCCATGCCGGAGTTTGTCCAGGCGGCGCTGAAGGAAGAGCTCCTTCTCGGCGATTACGAGTCCCGGCCGGCGTATCAGCGCAATGACTACCTGATGTGGATCAATTCTGCAAAGCGCCAGAATACAAAGGAAAAACGGCTGCGCCAGATGCTCGATGAGCTCAGAACCGGCGGGGTGTACATGAATATGAAGCACCCATCCTCAGAGAAGAGATAGTAGAGAGACTGAACGGTCGAAGACTGCATTCCCTGGCGGCTTCTGTATCGCACGATAGCGTTAACCGTCTTTTGTTCGTCTTTGCATGTGATCGGGGTATTTGCTGTTTACCCGATCAATGGATAACCTTTTATTCTATGGCAGGAAAGAACGTATTTGATAGAGCCGGTCGTTGGGTACTTGTGGGCGGTCTGTTTAATTGCATTGTTCCTTGTCGGGATGCTGTTGATCTACGCCTCCAGAAATATTGCAGACCGAATTGAAATTGCTTTGTTTAACGGTATCGTTCGAGTCATCTGGGCAATTATTGCCGTGTTCTCTCTGGTCAACTATGACCTTCTGCGCTTTCTGTATGTGATAGTTACTGTCGATCTTGTTCTGGTAGTTGTCTATGGATATTATTACTATGCTGTCAAAAAACAGTATGAATAGATATTGTATACGGGATAGGGGGACGAGCGGACGTTGTTGCCGTAGCACCAATACGCAGCGAAGAGCGTTTCTCGTCGTTCCAGACTGCGCAGAACCGATCAGGTAAAAGCAACCCAATGGTATGTTTGGCAAGGAACAGAGCAATGAAATTTGATTTACAATCGGGAACGTGGCTCAACAAGCCCTCATTTTGCAAAGTGACAGACGGCTCAGTTGAAATCTTTACAGAGCCATATACGGACTTCTGGCAGAGGTCATACTATGGTTTCAGAAACAATAATGCCCCTGCATTATTGTTTACCAGCGACCAGCATTTCACTTTTACAGCAAAATTCAGGTTTGCATTCAAGAGGCATTTCGTTATCAGTGCGGGTTAATAATCCGCACTGATAACGAAAATTGGTTCAAGTCATCTATCGAGTATGAAAACCCTACGTTCTCAAGACTTGGCAGCGTAGTAACAAATGGCGGTTATTCTGACTGGGCAACCACTGATGTCAATTTGCCCGCAGAGAAATGGTATCGTCTGAGCCGCAGAGTACTGGATTTTCTTATAGAGTTCTCGCTTGATGGAAAGGACTTCAGGCAAATACGCATTTTTCATGTACATGCTCTTGGTGAAACAACCGAAGACATGGGTAAGGTTAATCCGCCAATGCCTGCCGAAAAATCAATCCGGTTTTGGGTTTACGCCTGCAGTCCGGGTGATTCTTCTTTTACTGCTTTGTTTACAGACTTTACCCTGGAACCGTGCAGCTGGTTAGCTCACAGCCCGTCGTAGTGCGACACATAACCAGTCGCTCCATGGGATAACCACAAGCCTTGCATGGCTTTGCTGACCGCGGTTAGTTTTTTAACCACCATCACATAGGATTTTATCCCTGTTAACTATCGTGAAGTATAATTAACGAATTGTTTATGAGCATTTGATCATTATATTCTGTCGCAGGGAAGGGAATTCCCTTTCCTGTTTCTTAT
>JAPHUN010000287.1 GCA_026193435.1 Chlorobium sp. | reverse complement strand
CCTATTTCTATTTCAAGCTCGACCAGCAACAACGAGCAGATTGAGCTGTGCATCAGAAAAGCCGGGCATGTCACCAGCACGCTCTTCCAGACCCGGACAGGAGCCCATGTTGCCATCAGGGGGCCTTTCGGATCATCCTTTCCCATGGAAGAGATGATGGACCAAAATATCATTCTTGTCGCGGGAGGGCTCGGCATTGCTCCGCTCCGTGCCCCGCTGTTCTGGATCAACGACCACCGGGACCGGTATCGCAATGTGCATATGCTCTATGGAACGAAAGATCCCTCTCAGTTGCTTTTTACCTACCAGTTTGATGAATGGAAAAAAATCAACCATATCGATCTGCATACGATCGTAGAAAATGCCACAGAGGAATGGGAAGGCAGAACGGGTATGATCACGGAGTTGTTCAGTGACATAGCAATCGAGCCTGAAAACACCTATGCCATTGTATGTGGCCCTCCGGTAATGTTTAAGTTTGTTTGCAATTACCTCGATAAACAGGGCATCCCGATGAACCGTATGTTCGTCTCTCTTGAACGACGGATGCATTGCGGCATGGGCAAATGCTGCCGCTGTATGGTAGGATCGACATTTACCTGCGTTAAAGGCCCTGTTTTTGATTACTGGTCCGTCATAAATCTTAAAGAAGCCATCTAAGGAGTCAGCCGTGCAACATCTCGGGTTCTCTCATACCACACTGAAAATCGGCTCGTTTGACTTCACCTGCTGTGAAGGATGCCAGCTGCAACTTGCCAATCATGAGTCCTCTCTTCCGGCCTTTCTGGAACTGCTCGATATCCGGAATTTCCGTGAAATATCTTCAGAACGGCATGACGACTATGACATCGCTCTCATCGAAGGAAGCATCACCAGGCAGGATGAGGCAGAACGTCTGGAAACCATCCGTAAAAACGCGAAAGTCCTTGTCGCCTATGGAAGCTGCGCATGCTTCGGCGGGGTCAACAGTCTGAAAAACAACTTTCCTCTTGACCAGACTGTCAGGGAAGTATACGGCGACAAATCCGTTGACACCCTGCCGGTCAGAAAAATAAGCGATGTTGTCAAAGAGGATTATTCCATACCGGGCTGCCCCGTCTCCAAGGAAGAGGTTGAAAGAATTATCGTAAGCATCGCCACAGGCTCGATAATCAGCCTCCCCAAATATCCCGTTTGCGTCGAGTGCAAACAACGGCTCAACACCTGCCTGTTCGATCTGGGCGAGATATGCCTCGGCCCGATAACCAGAGCCGGTTGTGACGCGGTCTGTACGTCAGGAAAAACCCCCTGTCTCGGCTGTCGCGGCCCTGCTGATGACATCAACTTTCCGTCATTCATGCAACTGGTCTCCGACCTGAAACTAAGCCGTGATGAGCTTGATGAAAAGCTTGGATTTTATAACTGTTTCGAGGAATTCCGCCATGACAAAAGTTAACTGTTCTATAGATGTCCACCATCTAACCCGGGTCGAAGGACATGGAGACATCCGCATATCCATCAGAGAAGGAAAACTGATCGATGCAACCTGGGCGGTAGTCGAAACACCAAGGTTTTTTGAAGTGATGGTCAAGGGTATGAGCGCTCAAAGAGTCCCGTTTCTCACCTCAAGAATATGCGGCATCTGCTCAATCAGCCATGCTCTTGCAAGCATCAGATCTCTTGAACGGGCAATGGAGATAACGCCGCCGGACGCTGCGGAAAAAATAAGGCTGCTGGCCATGCATGGTGAAACGCTGCAGAGCCACGCCTTACACCTTTTCTTTCTTGCTCTCCCGGATTTTGTCAACGAGCCCAGCGTGCTGCCGCTCATCAAGTCACATCCGGACATTGTCCAGGCAGGACTTCGACTGAAAGAAGCGGGAAACGCGATCAGCGCACTGACAACCGGAAGGCTCACCCATCCGGTCAGTCTTGTTGTCGGCGGTGTCAGCAAAGCACCTGAAAAAAAGGATCTTCTTGCACTCAAACACCAGCTCGAGGGCGTTCTGCCGGATCTTGAAAAAACCGATGCGTTCTGTAAAACCCTGACAATACCGGATTTCACAAGAGAGACTGAATTTGTCTCTCTCTACAACGGATCAACCTATCCTTTCATCGGAGGAGACCTTCTCTCCACAGACGGCATCAGGCAGGATGAAAATGAGTATCTGACGATGACTAACGAGTATCTTGAGGAGTATACAACAAGCAAACTCACCAGGCTGAGCAGGGAATCTTTTGCTGCCGGAGCACTTGCGCGGGTGAACAATAACTATGCGTTCCTGCATCCCCGGGCAAAAGAGACGGCTGAAACGTTCGGCCTGAAACCGGTCAACCACAACCCTTTCATGAACAACATAGCGCAACTGGTCGAATGCCACCATATTGTTCATGACGCCATCTCCATGATCGAGAAGCTACTGGATGACCCGCTCGACCAGCTGAAAACGCAATGGACTCCGAAAGCGGGAACTGCCACGGGAGCTGTTGAGGCTCCCAGAGGAATTCTCTACCACCACATGGAGGTCGATGACAGCGGAAAGGTTGTCAAAGGGGACTGCATCATCCCGACGACCCAGAACAACGCAAACATACACCTGGACCTGAGCGCCCTTGCCCGTCAGGCACTGGAAGAGGGAAAAACCGACAAAGAAATTCAGTTACTCTGTGAAATGGTCGTCAGAAGCTATGACCCGTGCATCTCATGCTCGGTGCATTGAAGAGTGTTGGGGAGTGTTGATTTGTTGAACTGTTGAAGTGTTGAGCTGTTTGGAAACCCGTGAAGGAAATACGTTCCTCTCCTCTCACTGTCATTCCCGTGCTCCTTTTCTTTCTGTCATTCCCGTGCCTGACACGGGAATCCATTCCTGTCCTGTAATACCGCATGGATAGCCTTCCCTCCATCCTAACACGTAGCACCTAACTCTTAACCCCTCCCACACTCATTGCTCAGCACTACCACCCTACTGTTGAATTTTTCCTTTTCTTCTCCCCGCAAGAACCAGCAGGATGAAAAGCAGTATCAGCCCGGCAACAAGAAACGGCCAGAGAGAAACTATCCCCAGAAGGAACAGCATGAAGTTGTTCCATCCGTTTTTGAGGGCAACCGTGAACTGGGAAGAAAACCCTACAAACTCAGGCTTCAGCTGATAAAAGGTAACGGTAAGCGTGCTGAACGATATCCTGTTTTGAAGATAGTTCAGACGTCCTTCGAGTGACTCGATTTCCGAGCGGATCCGGCCGATATACCGCTCCACCTCGAGTATATCCCGAACCGTTTTGGCTTTGGTGAGAATGTCACGATAACGCTGCTCCGTCTCTTTTTTTATGCGAATACGCAAAGAAACATCCATGAACTCTTCGGTGACATCCCGTGCGGAGATCGTCCTGCTGTCAAAACGCTCGACAGAGCCTTCCAGTTCATGAACCAGATTATCGAAGTTATCGGCCGGCACCCGAATGACAAGCCGCTGCTCGATTCGGTCATCGAATTTATACTGGTCATCATTGGCCAGATAGGCCTCGTAACGAGTAACCAGGGTGTCAAGCAACGTTCTGGTCTGTTTCAGGTCGGAAGTTTCAAAAGAAACCCCTCCCTCCCGGATTATCTTCGGATCGACAACGTGAATATCCTGCTGTGTCTGAAGGTTTTCACCGGAAACAACCGCAGGAGCAGGCAGGGCACTTTTCGCTGACGTTTCGTCGGACATTTCGAGGTTCCGGGAAAAACCTGCTCCCTCTTGTTCCATAAGAGCAGGTTCTTGGCCGTTACCGGCACATGCCGTGATAACCGCCAGAAAAATTACCGGAAACAGTGTCCTGAATATGCGATTCATTTCATTACAGCCTAAGTTGATCGTTTCAACAAATGCTTTATGGTGTCAACTTTATACTATATAATGCGTTATGCTGAATTTTCTTACAGCGAACATTTCACTCGACGGGTTGCGCGACCATACTGCAAAAAAATCGCATTTTTTGAAACCCTATGGGATTGTCGCTCAACTTAGCTACAGGTAATAGGAAATCCTGAACGCTTCCGGATCAAAGAATTTCAACAAGCTCTATCGAAAAGGTCAGATCCTGACCAGCCAACGGATGATTGGCATCGATGGTTATCGAAGCATCTGAAACATCGGTAACAAGGACAATCGCATTCTGGCCATTGGCCATGCTCACCTGAAGCTGCTGACCGACACTGACCTCGAGCTCCGGCGGAATCTGCTCCTTCTGGACTTCGGTTATAAGATCCTCGCTCCGGGGGCCGTATGCGTTGTCTGCATCGATAGTAGATTCTGTGGACTCTCCCGGCTGAAGACCGAGAACAGCCTGTTCAAATCCGGGAATCACAGCGCCTTCCCCTACGATAAATTCAAGCGGCTCGCGCTCTGCAGACGTATCGAAAACCGTTCCATCTCCAAGCTTGCCGGTGTAGTGCACTTTTACAGTATCGCCATGTTTAACTTCTGGCATAAATCTTTCCTCCACTTTGTCGTCAATTAATCTCAGCCACGACCATCTCCCGAACACCTGCACTCAACAGTAAGCCCGAAAACAATCGATTTTAACGCCTTAAAACTATAGAAAAATATCATAACATCACACCGATTCAAAAAAAACCGGGCCTGAGCTCCCGCGTAATTTGGCTATTATATAAAAATATATATATTTACACCCTGATTTACGGTTCTACGCAGCAGCACCGTACTTCCTGACAACCATAAAACACGTACACAGTATGAAAAAGGCACTTTCCCTACTGGCCGCAGCAGTCCTCGTTCTGGGCTGGTCGGCACCTTCCTATGCAGGCAATCCCTACGCTTCCGGCAACATCGGTATCGTATGGTTCGACAATCTCAATGCAATCGAATCAGATTATGATTCAAGAGATTCCTCCCTCGATGTCTCATTAGACTCAGGCGTTTCTCTTACTGGCGCAGTAGGCTGCGATATGGGAGATACAAGAGTTGAAGCTGAGATGGGGTATCAGACTAATGATGCCGTATCAGCCGAAATTGTTAGAGACTATAAAACCAGCAAAGAAAAGGATGATGATTCCTGGGAGTGGGGTGGTGATGTTTCGCTTACAACGTTCATGTTCAACGGCTACTACGACATCCCGCTTATGGAATCCGGCCTTGAGCTCTTCCTAACTGCGGGTGTAGGCGGAGCCTTCTATTCCTTCAATGATGTTGGTGACGTAAACGATGACAGTTACAGGGGAACTACAAGCGGAAGCACCTGGGCGTATCAGCTTGGAGCCGGGCTTGCTCTTCCTGTTAGCGACAATCTCGTCGTTGATGCCCGTTACCGTTATTTCAATACCGCTGAATTCACGACAGAGGACGATTTTGACGCATTTGACGATGATTCGATGATCCTCGATATCAGCAGCCATTCCGCTCTTGTCGGCCTGCGTTACAACTTCTAAGTTGCACCCTGAGCAACAATCCAAAAAAGGAGGCTTTTTCCAGCCTCCTTTTTTGTTTCAACTTCGACCTGTCACTCTTGGCCTGCTATTCTCATTTTCGGCAGAGAATCCGGATAGTTCCGCTGCAGAAAGTCAAGCAGTTTTTCCCGCACATGACAACGCAGATCCCAGGTATCCGAAGAATTGGCTGCGCTGACCAGAGCACGGAGTTCGATAGTTTTTTCGGTAGTATTGGTTACCTGCAACGACACAACCCGTTTATCCCAGAGAGGCGTTGCCTCGACAATCCGTTTCAACTCGTTTCGAACATCCTCAGTCGGCACATTGTAATCAGCGTAAATCAAGACCGCTCCTATCAGTTCGGCTGATGTCCTTGTCCAGTTCTCGAAAGGCTGTTCGAGAAAGTGATGTACCGGCACAATCAGCCGTCTCTGATCCCAGATTCTGACAACAACATAGGTCAACGTAATCTCTTCAATCCTCCCCCACTGATTTTCCACGATAACAACATCATCGTTACGGATAGGCTGGGTTACCGCGATTTGAATACCGGCAATAAGTGTCGCGATGCTTTTCTGGGCCGCGAAACCAAGAATAATTCCCGCAACTCCCGCTGAAGCCAAAAGACTGATGCCGATTTGTCTGACGGCGTCAAATGTCATGAGTGCAGCAGAAACAGCAAGCACGATAATGATCACGTTGAGCACCTTTCGAATAAGCTCTATCTGCGTCGCCACCCGGCGGGCTTCAAGATTATCCTCATGGTCCAGTTCAAACCTGCCCATAATCACCTTGCCCGCGACCCTCAGAAGACGGATGAGGAACCATGCAAAAGCGACAATAAAAAAAATCTTCAGCGCATGGAAAAGAGGTACAGCTAACGGCTCGGGAAAAGGAAGATGAGGGCGGAGAAACAACAGCACCACAACGGTAAAAAGAACCCTGAACGGAACCTGTATAAGTTCCACGGGCACGAGGATATCCTGGAGCGAACTCCGGATTCTGCCGGCGGTTTTTTGGATAAAAGAATTGAAAACGAGATACAGCAACAATCCGGACAGCAAGATCAGAAGCGGCACCGCAATGCGCACATTTTCCGAATTCCATAGATGGTCAAGCATGTCGATAGCGCTCCCCGGATCACCCTCTCTTCAACCGCTCGCTCTCGCTGAGCGATCGGGAGACGCAATCCTCTATAGCCATACCGCCAAAGTAGTTTCCGGTAAGCAGCATATTTTTTCCGGAAAGCATCGTGTCCATCTTTTCAAGCCACGACTTGTGCCCTACTTTCAGGGAGGGAACTGTATTGATCACCTCGTGTTTATGGATTATTTTGTCTGCTGAAATACCAAGAACCTCAACTATTCTCCGCATCTTGTCCGCATCGCTCTCCCCGGGCCTGAAATGAAACGCGAAACCGCGATAGTTGTCGTCCGGAACGGTATCACGGGAGACAGCGGAAAAGAAAATATCGTTTGGAGAAATAATCGCCGCGACGCGTTTGATCGAGAGGTCTTTTTTCTTCACGACAACCCCTACGGAATCCACAGATGCCGCTTTGAGCCCGGCCAGATGCCCGGCAATATCAGCCTCGATCGTCTGCAGAAGACGGGAGGATACCGCTGAAGGTGTTGCAAGAGCAAGTGTCGCGGCAGAATGGATCATTCCGGTTGTTGTCGTAATCGCGTAGCGCCCTTCAAGAAACTCGATGCCTGTCACCTCCTGACTGGTAAAAACGTTGATCCCCTTGCTTTTAGCAATAGCCCGTGTAACAGATTGCAGGCCTTCCCTGAAGGTATAGTTTTTCAGCACCTCTTTTCGTTTGGGCCGGGATTTAAACATCATGTCGGCAGGAAAATCATCGGTGGGCTGGGATGGCACCGCATTGAAGAAGTGGCTGAGGGTCTTGTTGTAATTCCCGGATCCTACGATTTTCGAGTAGTACTCACGAACACTCAAACCCTCTTTCTTGAGTGAAAACATGTTCGGAACTGATTTGAGCGCTTCGAAAATATTGAGTGAAGAGAACACCGATTTAAGCTGCTTGCCATCGAGAAGCATGAATGGAACCTTCTCCCGGGGAATAATGGAATCGGAAAGGTGGCACGCATCCACAATATCGAGCAGGTTCTGATAGGAGTTGTAACAGGTATGCGCGCCAAGTTCGAGCCAGAATGATGCGTCATTGTCCGTATACCGGTGCGAGTTGAACGAACCCCCTGCACTTTCATTTTTTTCAAGTATGGTGGTCTTGAGTCCCGCTTTGGCGCAGTAAAACGCAAGGCTCAACCCGCTGATACCGCCGCCAACGATCACGACATCACTTTTCATTATCTTTCAGTTTGTAAGGTTTTTCCAAATTCGTGATGCAATTTAGTGAAATCGAACCACTTCACCATGATTTAAAGCCGGTTGCCTCCGGCTATCAATCAGTTTCGGCTGCACCTGAATACCCTCCGTCACGATAGCTCTCGACATAACGGACATAATTCTCCGGAGATTCTTCTATGGTGAGGCGTTCGGTGTCGGTAATCGGCCTCATGATCTTTGCAGGAACACCGGCGACCAGCATTCCGGAAGGGACAGTGAAACCTGACCGGACGAGAGAGCCTGCCGCAACGACAGAGTAAGGCTCGATCACACAGTTGTCGAGCAGCACCGCGCCCATGCCGACAAGCACATAATCCTTTACCGTACAGGCATGAAGCACCGCGCCGTGCCCGATGGTCACGCTGCTCCCGATAGTGAGCGGTCCGGTATCGTGCGTCACATGCAGTGTCGAGTTATCCTGAACGCTTGTCTTTTCGCCTATCCGTATCGGGCAGACATCCCCGCGAATTACCGTATTGAACCAGACGCTCGAATGCGCGCCAATGAAGACGTCACCGATAACACGGGCGCCATCAGCCAGAAACACCGTTTCATGAAGGTCGGGATAGATGCCTTTATAGGGTAAGAGTGTTGTCATGTCTGCAGTTCTTCTGATGGTTGGAAAAAGCAACAAATGCCGCCTGGCGTTGTGAAAGCCTGGTCTTACCGGTATTTTTCAATACGATCATTCCAGTACCCCGGCTTACGTTTGACATGCGCCACAGCAATGACCAGAATGAAATCCGGTTCAATAGAAAAAATTATTGCATGAGGAAACTTCGGTATAAGACACCGCCGAAAAGACTTGTGGAGTACTCGGTAACGAAAAGGATTGTTTGCTACTGAGTTTACAGCCAATTCAACAACCTCGCGGAAGCGACGGCCAAGTCCTGCCCGGCATTCTTCATAATACTCAACAGATGATAAAAACTCCGAGCGAGCATCAGTATCAAATACTATGATGCTCATGTAAGCAGACGATCTGCTTCATCAAAGACATCTTTCGCAGAAACGGGTTTCCGTTTTCCTGCCTTGTATTCCGCATAACGGCTCTCTGCTTCAGCCACCCATGCCGCATCGACCTCGGTCATCACCTCACGGTCCAGCGAACCAAGAAGTCTATCGGCAAGAAAAGCACGTTCTTCGATTGGCAACCTGAGAGCCTCCTGCACTATTTTTTTTGCCATTTCTGTCATTATGTATCTCCTGTGCTTTCTGAATCGTTCAAAGGTACACTGAAATATAAAAACAACTATCAGAACCTTATTATCAGCTGCAGAGTATATCCATTTGCTCTAAACCATTAAAAAACATTAATATAATACCTTAAACACGATTTATTGTATTCAGGCACAACTATAGAGTACCGCTATAAATGCTCATTGCTATCATAAACCTGACTTTTTGGCAACCGCACCCATTTCGCTGTTCATGGCTTCACAGATAATCTTCTCTTGAGGGAAAAGTTTTCTGTTATCTACCGGTTATTATCAACGCCTACAGGATGCCCCTTTCCCCTTTTTCCCCTAAACTCTAAACGAAAAGAGGCTGACCCTTTCGAGACAGCCTCCTTTTAACATATTTCATCAAGTTACCCTTGCACTACATCGTAAGAATAACGTTTGCCGCAGTGATTTGAGAGTTTGTGTCCTTAATCTGGTATTCTCTTCGAACAGCTTCCATCTGTTTGTTCATTGCAATTATAGCATCAATGTGTTCTTGCCTGTCAAGAGTAGTCACCTTCTCCTCTCGCTCAAGCCGTTCATTGATACTCTCTGTTTTACTGATTTTTTTCATCATAACTCATACGATTTGAGGTTATACTCATAAATCGAAAAAGGGTGTAAATTTAACTGTTTACTCTCTAATTTACCAGAACTTTTTTCCGATACCAATAAGTTCCCATCAAATACAGCCATTATCAAAGGGTTGACTTTATGATAAATATTTGCCTCTGTTGCATCGACAATCATTAAACCATTGGCTTTACCCTCTTTTATCAGCTCTTTAGTGCTGATTTCTGCCACCCAAATAAACTTCGGCATTGGCGCTTCGATCATCAAATGTTTCAGTTCACCGTGCACCCCCGCATTTCTTGCCAGTTCATGTTTGTACGACCTGCTTGAAGCAAGAAATACTCTAAAAACATATTCTGAATGTTGAAGTATCGGCTGAGGGCCGGTTATCAGGAACTTTATGACGTATTGTTTTGCCTGAAAAGCCTCTAAATATATTTTTGGATAAAGTGGTGCGATAAAATGAGTTATTGTACAATTTCTCCATTCATCGGTAGGATAGTGTTCTGCGGGTCTCGTCAGTGTTGCCTTTTGATAGACCGGGCGATTATCATCGATAAATACAAATCGTTTAGACATGCTATCATAATCATATACCTTAATATTCTTCCTGCCCATAGCCTGCCGCAAATCTGAATCATGAATAATATAGGGCTTCAATTCATCAAAACGAGTCAAATAATCATTTTCTCTTCCCACAGCAAGCAAAGCATGTCCAATACCTGCACCTTCATTTTGAATGGCCACAACTAATGGAATGCCACTTTCCACATAACAGCTCAATAGTCTTTCAAACTCATCACCGTACTGTTTTTTTCCATAAATTCTTGTCCCAAACCCAAACTCTTTCAGAGCATATGATATTTGATGGACAGCAAGGCCTCTGGAAGGCACCTGCCTTTCATAGGAAAGATCATTAAGTTGCTGTATAATTTTCGAAGGCTGTACTGGTTTATAGTACGGATACTTGTTTCCGAAATATTCCATTACAGCCCACAAAGTAGTCTCAGCACAAGTAATAGTTTCCGTATCCTGTGATGAATGAGGAAATCCGCAGATCTTAAACTTCAGCCCGTTTGCGGTCGTGCTAAAATCACTTACGCAAATCCTCATATCGGAATCCTTCAACGCCATTGGAGAGATTACACTCCTGCCAATTATATGGGGAAAAGTAGGCCGCAAAACATAAAACCCCCTATATCTTTTCTGTAGGGAAATGTATTTATCCGAAACAGCGAAATCTTCCTCATAGACCTCACCGTCAAACAACGATATTCTCACACAGTCTCGGCTATAACAGTTCAGTTTAGAAGAAAAGTAGTGGTAATAACTGTCGCGGTAAAAACTGTCAACATAACAAGTCTCCGCGAGAAAGCTAATCTTGTCTTTTAAAATCTCAAAATGCGACTTTACATTTTCATTGTATATTTGCTCGCTAAAGCTCTCTTCCAAACCATATTCTTCTAACAAAATAGTTTTTATCAGTTTAGCCCTGTCATCCCTGGATGCAATATATACAGAAATACCCACAGCTTGTATTTTATAGTAAATAAGAACCTAAAAACAATGATAGATGCAGCAATTAAATAGTATACAAAAAAGTGGCGACCATAAAAAATATTAACAATAACATCTATGCAAACCCTTACAACTATGTATACTTATCTTCCTAAGCATTGCCAGCCTGACAAGCAATAGAAGCTCTGGCACTTTGCCAAATATACAACAAATGTTCTTCTTGCTATGTCCCTTTGTAGACCCTTGAACGCTTGGCAAAAAACAACGCATATTCCAATACGGCAATCTGTCTGGCCGAGCAGCAGGCACTGATGACCACTAAACTATTGGGCACCTCTAAGAATTGATTTTTGATATATCACTCATTCCGGTATTCCGGCAAAGATCTTTTTCGATCCTGAAAAACACTGTTCTTTGACACATTTAGGGCTGAAAAGCCCTCTGAAAGCGCCTAATGGGCGTAGTTATCCCAAGAAGACGTTATAGACTTTCTTGTTCAACTGCGTGCATCTCATCATGTTGTACGTCAGATTGGTCAGGCCGATCTTGGCTGTTGCCCTCGCATAACCGATGGTTCTGATGTACATGGCTTTCATCGAATTGGT
>JAPHUN010000141.1 GCA_026193435.1 Chlorobium sp. | reverse complement strand
TCTTCTCTGGATGTAAGGGAGGTCAAAACTGAAGATATTATGTCCCTCGATAACATCAGGATCTTTCAACCGGATGATGGAAATCAGTTTTTCCAGCAACTCTTTTTCAGATATATCTCTCGAATGAATAATATGCTCCCAGCCGTTATTATCGCTGAGAGATATGATGATTATCGGGTCACTTCCAATTGAAACCTTGCTGCGCGTGTTTTTTTCAGGTTTGTAATAGGTTTCAATATCGAGCTGCATTCTGTGAAGATCTTCAAGCACCATGCCTTTAAAAAGCGTCTTGCCTGATTGGAGCAGGTATTGCGTTACAGCATCTCCCCTGCTGTAGGTCAGGTTGCTTGAAAAGCCGGAATCATCCTCATACTCAGAATCTACAGCTGATTTTGATGCGACATAATCAAGGGCATTTCTACAGTTTTGCTGGGTTTTGAAAATCGCAAGAAATCGATAGAAATTCCCGCCTTGAAGTTTTATGAGCCAGAATTTCTCACCGTTTACAGGAGTAAACCCATCAAGCAAGGACTCTTCTGAAAGAAAAAAGAAGGGGTAGAAGGCTTCGTCACGGCTGCTGATCCCGTTTTCATCCCTGATGTACAGCCTGACCTTATTGTCCGGCAACTGGTGAATGCCTACGATATTTTCTTCCTCATCCTTTCCGAACAGAAGAGGGTTCAATACGATGTTGTTTTGTTGGTTGTTACTCATATCAGTCTTGTATCTCGTTAGACGCGAACGCAGGAATTGAACGTTTCACGTGAAACATCTCTGTAAAGTCGCCCTATCGGCCTATTTTCACCATGAGGACAGAGATATCTGCAGGTGTAACTCCCAGTATTCTTGACGCCTGGCCTACTGTCGAGGGTTTAACTTTTGATAATTTTTCTTTTCCTTCATTCGAAAGACCCTTGAGTGCGCTATAGTTGAATGACGCAGGGATCCGGTGAGAATCAAGACGCGCGATTTTTTCGGCCATAAGCCGCTCGCGTTGTATATATCCTTCGTACTTGCAATCGATTTCAACCTGTTCCAGTACGGTAGTGTCCTGTGTGACTGCGGATAGTTGATCTGCGACTTCCGGAAAAGCGTTTACTAGTGACGAAAGCGTGATTCTGGGGCGTTTCAGTATCGCTGCTATTCTCGTACTTCCGGATATCGAAGGGGAACCTTGTTCGGCCAGCAGTGCATTGATGGAGTCGGATGCCACCCTTATAGATGAAATAAGCTCTTTAACAGAAGCGATGTTTCGTCGTTTTCTCTCGAGGTTACTATAGGTTTTTTCAGAAAGCAGTCCGCATGCATAACCAAAAGGCATAAGACGTAAATCAGCATTATCCTGGCGGAGTATGATGCGGTGTTCAGCGGAAGAGGTAAACATTCTGTACGGTTCCTTTGTTTCTTTCGTGATCAGGTCATCGATCAGTACGCCGATATATGCCTCAGATCGTTTGAGGATCAAAGGCTCTTTTTGCTGGATCTTCAGTGCGGCATTGATCCCGGCCATAATTCCCTGTGCAGCGGCCTCTTCATAACCTGATGTTCCGTTTATCTGTCCGGCAAAATACAGGTTTTTTATACGCTTTGTCTCAAGTGTGGGGTGAAGCTGAAAAGGATAAAAATAATCGTATTCGATAGCGTAGCCCGGACGCATCATGATCACGTTTTCCAGTCCGGGAATAGAACGCAGGCCTTTGATCTGAATATCTTCAGGAAGGGAGGTTGAAAAACCGTTCACATACATTTCGTTTGTTTCAAACCCTTCAGGCTCGAGAAAGATATGGTGGGTGCTTTTCTCTCTGAAACGATGGATTTTATCTTCAATAGAAGGGCAGTATCGTGGGCCGACGCCCTGCACCTTTCCTGAGAAAAGCGGCGAGCGTTCGAATCCCTCCTGTAGAATGCGGTGAGTGTTTTCGGTTGTGGCGGTCAGAAAGCATTCGACCTGCTTCCTGCCGGCAAGGCTCTCTGTGGAGAATGAAAAGGGCGAGGGGTCCCTGTCACCCGGCTGAACAGAAACCTTGGCATAATCAACACTTCTTTGATCTATTCTCGGGGGTGTACCTGTTTTCAGGCGCCCGTGCTCAAAGCCAAGTGAGGCAAGGGATTCCGTAAGGCCTTGAACAGGCGGCTCCGCAATGGTTCTTCCACCGGGGTAATGATTCATTCCAATATGAATCAGGCCGTTGAGAAACGTTCCGCAGGAGAGGATAACGGCTTTTGCTTCTATGGTGCGCCCGGAGCTGACTATGGCGCCGTTGCAGGTGCCCTGATTTGTCGCGATTCTGATAACGCTGTCCTGGAGCAGATCAATATTTGTTTCCTGTTCTATGATTTTTCGCATGTAGGCCGAGTAGTTCGTCCGGTCGGCCTGGGCTCTCGGGGAGTGCATTGCGGGTCCTTTGCTTCTGTTGAGCATTCTGAACTGAATTCCGGTCGCATCGATTGCTTTTCCCATTTCGCCGCCGAGAGCATCGATTTCTCTTGTTATCTGTCCTTTTGCAACGCCGCCGATAGCCGGATTGCAGGACATTCTGGCGATTGCAGAAAAATCAGAGGTGATGAGCAGACACTTCAGGCCCATTCGGGCCCCGGCAAGTGCCGCCTCACAGCCTGCATGGCCTGCTCCTGCCACTATAAGATCGTATATGTGCATTACTTGTGTGTTTCACGTGAAACATGTCTTATGATGTCAGTTAATATATTATAATATATAGAGTTATGTGATTCTTGCCCTAACGTGAAGTCTTCTTGTCAAGAGACAATATACGCTGAGGTTTCCGGAATCGTTCGATAGAATATAATCTACATAATCAAGGGATATTTGACAGGTTTTGGTGCTCAAACTTCAGAAGCCC
Organism: Chlorobium sp.; assembly: GCA_026193435.1. Taxonomy (GTDB): domain Bacteria; phylum Bacteroidota; class Chlorobiia; order Chlorobiales; family Chlorobiaceae; genus Prosthecochloris. The sequence continues at coordinate 8,897 of JAPHUN010000141.1, read as the reverse complement.
CATGTGCGGATCTAAAGAGTCTTTTCGGGGGGTAACGGTTTGCCGTGCAGTAATTAATAAATATTTGTGTCGCAGAATAAAAATTGTTATATAACTACATAGTTATGTATGGCCCGCGCAGAATGTGAGAAAAGTGCAGGCTAATAGAGGTTGCGATTTTTTCAAAGACGCATGATGAATCTCTCCGGCATGTATGTGATCGAGCAGTATACTGTACTACAGGAGGATGTGAACCCAGGGGCGGTTGACATTCATCTGCGATCAGAGTGACTGTTTAGAGCAGTCATTAATATATCGGTGTATGGCATAAGGCATACTTCAAGAAAGGTAGTGCGTGCTGCAAGCAGATATTGATACGATTTTTCTGCCGAAAGGGACAAAAGAAAATATAGCAGAAAACAGAAAGTCTTAAAGCGTCATTCAGGAGAGATCGCGGAAAGCCCTGTTACGCTTTAACGAACAGTATAGAAGAATCAGGTCTCATCACTCCGCTAATTCATAATAAAACAAGGAGATTAGAACTATGGTTAAAAAAATTACCTCATGGCTGTCTGTCGGCATTATTTCTGCTGCTGCCCTTGCCGGGTGTAATTCGCAGCCGTCCGGCACTCAGGAATCGGCTCAGCAGTCAGCAGCTGAATCTGAGGAAATTGATCCTCGCGGTCAGATTCTCGCGCTTTCCTGCGCATCCTGCCATGGTACCGATGGTAAAAGTGTCGGTATTATTCCCGGTTTCTATGGGAAATCAGCATCGTACCTGAAAACGGCTCTGATGGAGTTTAAGAGTGATGAGCGTTACTCTACGGTAATGGGTCGTCATGCAAAAGGGTATACCGATGAGGAGATTGAACTCATTGCTGAATACTTTGGCAGCCTAAGTCAACAAAATTCTAAATAAGCGGGGGAATAAACATGAGTCAGAAATTTACACGTAGAGATTTCAGTAAACTCGTTATGGCCGGAGCTGCCGGTTCTACACTTGGCCTGTTCGGCGGAGCAAAGCCGCTGTTTGCAAACCAGAAGCACGTGGTTGTTGTTGGCGGAGGATTCGGTGGTGCATCTGCGGCAAAATATATCAAAAAACTTGATTCATCCATTGCCGTTACCCTGGTCGAGCCCGTAACGACATATTATACCTGCCCTTTCAGTAACTGGGTGTTAGGTGGCTTAAAAGAGATGAAAGATATCGCTCAGACATATGACATCTTGAAAAACACGCATGGTGTAGAGGTTATTCATGACACGGCTACTGAAATCGATGCTGCCAACCACTCTGTTACGCTTAAAGGCGGTAAGGTGCTGAAGTATGACCGCCTCGTGGTTTCTCCAGGTATTGATTTTGATTATGACGCTATTGAAGGGTACTCCGAGGAGGTTGCCAACACGGTGATGCCTCATGCATACAAGGCGGGACCGCAGACCGAGCTCCTGGCTAAACAGCTTCAGGAGATGAAGGACGGGGATAATGTTATTATCTGTCCTCCGGGTAACCCGTTCCGATGCCCTCCCGGACCGTATGAAAGAGCAAGTCTTGTTGCCAACTATCTGAAAAAGAATAAGCCGAATTCCAAGGTTATTATTCTTGATGCCAAAGAGAAATTTTCCAAACAGGGCCTCTTTACCAAAGGATGGGAAAGGCTTTACGGTGATCTTATCGAGTGGCGTGCCGGCTCGGCGGGAGGCAAAATTGTTTCAGTTGACCCTGCAAATATGACGGTTCAGACTGCAAACGGACCGGTGAAAGGCGGAGTGATCAATGTTATTCCTCCCCAGAAAGTCGGGAAAATCGCTCTTGATGCAGGATTGACCAATGAGAGCGGGTGGTGCCCGGTCAACCCGATTACCTTTGAGTCTACCATTCATCCGGGTATTCATGTCATTGGTGATGCTTCTATTGCCGGAGCGATGCCGAAATCAGGTTTTGCCGCAAGTAGTCAGGGCAAGGTCACTGCGGCAAGTATTGTCCGGCTGATGCAGGGTATGGTACCGGCACCGCCGTCACTTGTCAATACCTGTTACAGTCTTGTCGGACCGGGTTACGGTATTTCTGTTGCCGCTGTCTACAAGCTCACCAGCGATGGTATTGTGAGTATAAAGGGGGCGGGAGGTCTTACTCCCATGGACGCTGACGATGATCAGCTGAGTGAAGAGGCAACCTACGCACGTGGCTGGTATAACAACATATCTCAGGATATCTGGGGATAAGCTCTGATGTTTACCAGAATACATGAAGGCCCGGCATTTGCCGGGCTTTTCTGTTACTCGGCTCTCAGCAGGGTTGATGGTCGCCTCCTATTCCTATTTATCATGCCGAGCCGGTAGATACAGGATGTAATTTCCAGACTGGGAAAGTGCAGGACTTTCAGTTCTAAAGACAGGTTAGAGTAAGGCAGTATGCCGCTTCCACTGATTGTTAATCAGGTGCTGGTTTTATATATTGGCTGATCTTGATTTATTGACCGCGTACTATTCGCAAAGCTATCATTGCATGTATGAAAAACAACCGGTTTAAAAGTATACTTATTGTCGCCTTGACGGCACTTGCACTCTGGTCGTTGTGGCCAACGTATCAGGATTATTCCTATTCAAAGCAGCTCGACCGGCAGGAGGCTGCCGAAGACAGCCTTTCCTTTGTTCGTGATCATCGTGAGTCGATGGACGCCGCGGCTGAAAAAAGTCTGAAACTCGGGCTGGACCTGAGGGGAGGCATGTATCTCGTCCTTGAAGTTGATCTTATCGATCTTATTGAAGAGAAGGCATGGAACAAAGATGATACCTTCCGCCGGATCATTGCCGATGTCAGGAGCAAAACTGCCGGAAGCAACGCTCAGGTGATCGAGGTACTGGTTTCTGAATTTCAGGAGCGCAGCATAAGGATGAGCCGTTACTTTTATGAGGTGCGGGACAGTGACGAGGAAATAATCGCCAAGCTGAGGAAAGAGGCGCAGGACGCCGTCGTCAGAGCGAAGGAGATTATCAGGAACCGGGTTGACCAGTATGGCGTTGCCGAACCGCTGATTCAGAGCCAGGGAGCAAGACGGATCATTGTCGCCCTTCCCGGTGTTTCCGACGAAGACAGGATTCGCAAACTGCTTCGCGGGTCTGCGAAACTGGAATTCAAGCTGGTCAAAGATAATGAAAGCCTGCTTGAAGCTCTCGAGCGGATTAACGGTTCGCTGGCAGAGAACGATGTTGCCAGTGAGAATCCGGACCTTCCTGAAGAAAAGGGCGCGGAAGGAGAGAAGGGAGCCGTAAGGTCGAGCAACCCTCTTTATGATAACATCGTTATTCTTGAAAACGGCAGAGTCTTCGCTCCGGACTATTCGAAAGAGTATCTGACCGGTCTGTTTGAACGTGAAAGTATTCAAAAACTGCTCCCGAAAGATTCGGAAATCCGTCTGTCGGCTCGGTCGATAGAGGGGCGTGACGGCGCCATGTTTTACGATGTCTATCTGCTGAAAAAAACTCCCGAGCTTACCGGAGGGGTTATTACTGAAGCGAAAGCAACCTTTGGCGCTTCAGCGGTTCAGCCCGAAGTAACCATGAAAATGAATTCTGACGGGACAGCTAAATGGGCGAGAATCACCGGAGCGAATATCGGCAGGAGGATTGCTATCGTTCTGGACGGTGCCGTGTATTCTGCGCCAGTGGTGGAGTCAAAAATTCCCGGCGGCAGTTCCGTGATCAACGGCATTGATGGTATTGAAGAGGCTCAGGATCTTGAGATCGTCTTGAAAGCAGGCGCGTTACCTGCGCCCGTAAGAATCATTGAAGAACGGACAGTCGGTCCGACGCTTGGTGCTGATTATATCCGTTCGGGCCTGCTCTCCGCAGCGTGGGGCCTGTTTCTTGTCGCCTTATTTATGGTGTTTTACTACCGGAAGGCAGGGTTATCCGCAGACATCGCGCTTGTCCTGAATATTCTTTTTGTGCTCTCTGTGCTCGCCGGATTCAGTGCGGCACTCAGCCTGCCGGGTATTGCCGGTATCGTGCTGACCATAGGTATGGCTGTTGATGCAAATGTGCTTATTTTTGAACGGATCAGGGAGGAGATCGCTCAGGGAAAAAACTTGCGTCTCGCCGTTGATACCGGATACAGCAAGGCATTCTCAGCTATCGTTGATTCTCAGATTACAACACTTGGCGCCGGATTCCTCCTCTACATCTATGGCATTGGCCCGATTCAGGGATTTGCGCTCACGCTCATGATAGGTATTGCGGCCAGTCTTTTTACCGCGCTGGTAGTTACTAAAGTTATTTTTGATCTGCTGATTGATCGAAATCTCATGACAGCCAAGAGTTTCGGATAAAATATCATTAAGGAATATTCAGTATGCAATTGATACATAAAACGAACGTAGACTTTCTTAAGAACAGGAAGATAGCCTATGTCATTTCTATCACTCTGATGCTTGCCGGAGTCGTGTCCTTGTTTGTAAAAGGATTGAATTTCGGTATCGACTTCAAGGGAGGGACTGAGGTTGTACTTCGCTTTGAAGACGAGGTGACTGTTGGTGAAGTCCGGTCGGTGCTCAAGGAAGCAGGAGTGGATGGAACGGTTAAGCGATACGGGGCTGATCGATCTATTCTTCTGCAGACCGCTTTCGAGGGTAATCTTAACGATTTGAAGTCGCTGGTGAACAATGCGCTTGATGACAGGATTGCAGATAATCCTCATGAGGTTTTGCGGATTGATTCCGTTGGTCCCAGTATTGCATCCGATCTGAAATGGGCTGCCCTGAAAGCGCTTCTCGGGGCGGTGATAGCGATTCTGATATACGTAGGAATCCGCTTTGAGTTCAGCTTTGCTGTGGCGAGTGTTATGGCCATATTTCACGATGTGTTTATCGTTCTCGGTTTATTCAGCATTTTCGGAGGTCTCTTTGATTATATGCCTCTGGTTATAGATCAGAGTGTTATTGCCGCTTTTCTGACTATAGCAGGCTACTCCATCAACGATACAGTCGTTATCTATGACAGGATTCGTGAAAATATCCGTTCAGGAAAATCCTCCGAGTATACCGCCATTTTCAACCGCAGTCTCAATGAGACGTTAAGCAGGACGGTTATTACTTCGGGAACCACTCTTGTTGTCGTTCTTGTTCTGTTTTTCTTTGCAGGTCCTGCTATTCGGGGATTTACCTTCGCGATACTTCTCGGTATCGTAATCGGTACCTACTCTTCATTGTTTATCGCGGCACCTCTTGTTCTCGACTGGCAGAAGAAAACCAGGCGTTCGATTAAACTCAGGGGGGGATAGCGGCATGAAGCAGCTTCCCTTTCTTGTTGTGGTGTCGTTTATTCTTGCCGGCTGCGGAAATCAACATGACGATGTTGTAGCCAAATCCGGAGATCTTCAGTTGACGCGTGACGAGCTGCTTGCATCGATAACCTATTCCTCACAGGAAGACAGTCTTACCGCTTCTGGTATCTACATAGAAGACTGGAAGGATCTTGCCGCACTCTATCAGCTTGCTCTGGAAAAGGGCTTTGCCGATGAGGCGGAGTCAAAGTTACTGATTGAAAAAGCGACACGACAGATCATTGTTCAGCGATTTCTTGACAGAGAGATAGATCAGATTGAAAAGAAGCAGGGGTTTGCTGTCGACTCGTCCGAGGTTACCGCTTTTTACAGAGCGTTTCCTGATTTGTTTGTCTGTTCTGATACGGAGTACGGCGTTTCACGATATTATTTTTCTTCGGCAGTCACGGCAAGCCGGATGAAGAATGCTCTGAGGCAGCATCAAGGTGATGAGGAGAGCTTGATCAAGCTGATAGGATCAATTGAGCCCCGGTATGCCCGAAAGAATATGGAAGCGCGCGGAAAAGGCCTGCAGTTGAGAGCTCTCAGGCAGCTCCACCTGGAAAACGATAACGTGAAGCGATCCCTTAACGGTATGGCTCCAGGGGAAATCTCTTCGGTCATTTCGCTGCATGATTCGCTTTTTGTTATCATGGAAATGCATGATATTGTAATGAAAGGAGAAAGAAAGAGCCTTCTCCAGGCCTACGGGAATATTGAGGATCTTCTTATAGTAGAGAAACAAAAACAGTATTATAGTACAGTGCTTGAAAAGGCAAGGAAACAGTTTCAGTAAGTTGTACTGAATCGCATAACGGGGTAAAGCTGAATGATTATGAAAAATCGTTTTTTAAGGTTAGTTGCGGTTGTTTTTATTATGGTTGCCGCCGGGTTTCAGATTGCCGGTGCGGCAGTTGCCGACAGAATTGTTGCTGTTGTCGGTAATGAAATGATTATGCAGTCACAGGTTGATGAGCAGGCCATGATGGCCCGTCTTCAGTATCCGGAGGCTAAAAATGACCCGTCGCTGAAAGCAGGTATCCTCGAGACCCTCGTTACCAGAAAAATTGTGCTGACCAAGGCCAGGATTGACAGTATTCAGGTTGATGAGGCTGATATCGAGAAAAGTACTGATGAAAGAATGAGGTTCCTTCGATCCAAATTCAGCTCTATCGAGGAGATGGAATCGACCTTTTCAAAGTCATATGCGGTAATCGAAAAGGAGATCAAAGACGATATACGTGATCAGCAGTTGATCAACAACCTCCGGAGACAGAAAATGATGGGGGTGAACGTCACCTATGAGGAGGTCGAGGACTTCTATGGCGCAAACCGCGATAAGCTTCCGGTTGTTCCTGAGGCTGTTGAGGTTTCCCAGATCGTCATGTATCCGAAGGTTACTGATGAAGCGAAAGCAAAGGCACGCGCAGCCATTGAAGCAATTCAGCAGAGGCTGGGATCAGGAGAGGATTTCGCGGCTCTTGCCAGAGAGTATTCCCAGGATCCCGGATCTGCCCGTCTCGGCGGAGATCTTGGTTATTCCCGGCGTGGTGAATTTGTAAAGAATTACGAGAAGGTTGCTTTCGGGCTTGAAGAAGGTGAGATCTCCGGGATTGTTGAAACACGTTTTGGTTACCATATCATCCAGCTTCTCGATAAGGAGCAGGACGCGGTGCACACGCGGCATATTCTGATTGTTTTCGACAGAAGTACTCTCGATGCTCCGGCGGCAAAGGCTGCCCTTGAAATGATCCGCAGTGATATCATCAGCGGAAAATCTGACCTTGCTGAAATGGCCAGAGAGTATTCAGACGATCCTGTTTCGTCCAAGTACGGAGGAGTGATCCGTAACACTGAAACCGGCGAGACCAGGTTTGCCGTTTCAGCGCTTCGTGATCAGCTTAAAACCGTTGTCAGATCATTTAAAAAGGTTGGTGACATCAGCAGCGTTGTGCGGGTGGCTCCTGAATCAGGTGCGCCGTTCTATGCGATTTTTAAGCTGAACAGCAGGGAGCCTGCACATAAACTCGATTTGTCTTCGGATTATGCCAGGCTCGAAAAACTTGCCATTGACGAGAAGCAGAACAGATTGTTCCAGGAATGGATCAATGAGCTGCAGAAAGAGGTCTATGTCAGGATCTCAGACATCTAAACGTCTGACATAGCGGGCGTTTTTTTCAATAAAGTTTCGGCGTGGTTCGACCTTGTCCCCCATAAGTGTCGAAAAGACCTGATCGGCTTCCATGGCATTTTCAACGGACACCTGCAACAGCGAACGGTGTTCGGGATCCATGGTTGTGCTCCAGAGCTGTTCAGGGTTCATTTCACCCAGACCTTTGTAGCGCTGAATACTAATATTTCCTCGCCCTTTCTGCTTTTTTCTGATGGACTCGACAATGCCGTTGCGCTCATCGTCATCCCATGCGTATTTTTGCTCCTTACCTGACTTGACGAGGTAGAGTGGAGGCTGGGCGATGAAGACCTTACCTGCCTCTATCAGGGATCGCATGTATCGGAAGAAGAAGGTCAGGAGCAGTGTTCTGATGTGCGCTCCGTCCACGTCAGCATCAGTCATGATGATTATTTTGCCATACCGTAGTTTTTCCACTGAAAATTCTTCTTCCCCGAAGCTTGTGCCGAGTGCGAGTATGATTGTTTTTATCTCTTCATTCTCGAGCATTTTGTGCAGACGGGCTTTTTCGACGTTCAGAATTTTTCCCTTGAGCGGCAGTATAGCCTGGAAGCTGCGGTCTCTTCCCTGCTTGGCACTACCACCGGCGGAGTCACCCTCAACAATATAGAGTTCACAATGCTCGGGGTCGTTGATCGAGCAGTCAGCGAGTTTGCCGGGCAGTCCTGAGCTTTCGAGTGCCGATTTTCTTCTGGTGAGGTCTTTTGCTTTTCTTGCGGCATCCCTTGACAGCGCGGCACTTTTGACTTTTTCAATGATTGTTTTCAGTACACCGGGGTTGCTTTCAGCAAATTCGGAAAGTTGCTCATTGACAATGCTTTCGACAATGCTCTGTGTTTCCGAGTTGCCCAGTTTGGTTTTTGTCTGTCCTTCGAACTGCGGCTCGGCGACTTTAACCGATATGATCGCTGTCAGGCCCTCTTTGAAGTCATCGCCTGTGAGAGAGAGTTTCAGGTTTTTCAGGAGATCGTTCTTCTGGGCATACGAATTGAGGGTTCTTGTCAGGGCCTTGCGAAATCCGGTAACATGCGTTCCCCCCTCATGGGTGTTGATGTTGTTGACGTAGCTGAAAACATTTTCCTGATACGAGTCGTTATACTGCAGGGCGATTTCGACAACTGTCGAATCCCGCTCACCGCTGATATACACAGGTTCCTTGAGAAGGCTGATTCTGTTATGGTCGGTAAAGCTGACAAACTCCTTTATGCCGCCTTCATAGTGAAACGTCTCTTCGGAACCGTCAATGTCTTTGACGACTATTTTCAGGATATTGTTGAGAAAGGCAAGTTCGCGCATGCGGTCAACAACTATATCCTTACGAAACTCTGTGATTTTGAATATATCCGGATCCGGCATGAAGGTGGTTTTCGTACCGGTTTTTGTTGATTCGCCGATAACCTCCAC